>NZ_JBNNGK010000007.1:0-211752 GCF_050268245.1 Serratia sp. NPDC078593
CGGTTGGCAATGAGTCGTTTTATTATCGAGTTCGGTGACCGCTTAGACGGTCATCTTTAATACGTTGGCAGTTACACAGAATTATGGACAGGCTCTAATACTCGCGCTATCATCATTATTTTCATTATTACCTTCATTATCGTAATGATAATATCTGTAGTTTACAGCCGGCCTTTTGGCCGGTTTTTTTATTTTTGCGTGTTTCAAAAACATCTTGATAGGTAAATGCCCACTAAAAAATAGTCACCCTTAGTGATAATTTATCGCCATCTGCTTACGCACTGCTCATCTCAATAAGTGTTATTTATCTTGCAACTTACTTCTATACAAACCATTAACTTTATCCACTCATACCGACCGCAACGCCGATTAAAGCAGCCACGTTCGTCCTCGCTAACGCAATCTGTTATTCTTTACGTGATTCATTCCCTTGGGTAGGAAAACCGCATGACTTCCCAACTCGAAAACCAATGGCAACGGCTACAAACTTCGCCGTTCCGCGCCAAGTTTCGCCTTAACGCAAAAGATCGGCTCTACCTCCATAATAAAGGCTTATCACTTATCCTCGATCACGCCCGCGATTTTATCGATCAACGCTTGGCACCCGCATGGCCTAAAAACGACGGCAAACAAACGCCGATGCGCGGCCATCCCGTGTTTGTCGCCCAGCATGCCACCGCGACCTGCTGTCGCGGCTGCCTTGCGAAATGGCATTCGATTGCCCCCGGAGAGGCATTGAGCGAGCCACAACGTGACTATATTGTGCAACTGATTGCCCTGTGGCTGGTGCGTAAAGCGGGGGCGTCGACAGAGCAACGCGCGAATCCCTTCGACCCAGATCACGCTTTATGATAAAAACAGTGCACAATTCTGGCCGAACATTCTTTAACTGATCGTAATGCCCACATGACATCCATTTTATGCACTGAACAGCGAAAACCTGGCCTTCCAGAACAGGTGGCTACACGTACGGTATTTTTCGTCGCGGGCCTCGCTATGGCGGCTTGGGCTCCGCTCGTTCCCTTTGCCAAGACCCGACTAAACTTGGATGACGGTTCGCTCGGCTTATTATTATTGTGTATCGGTGCCGGTTCAATGTTGGCGATGCCGTTGACCGGTTTTTTGACCGGCAAGTTTGGTTGTCGTCAGGTTATTTTGCTGGCTGGGCTACTGCTTTGTATCGATCTGCCGCTATTAGCTATGATGGATACGACAACCAGCATGGCACTAGCGCTGCTGTTGTTTGGTGCAGCATTGGGCATGATTGACGTCGCGATGAACATTCAAGCGGTGATAGTTGAACGAGCCAGCGGCCGTGCCATGATGTCCGGTTTCCACGGATTTTTCAGCATCGGCGGCATTGCCGGTGCCGGTGGCGTCAGCGCCCTCATGTGGCTGGGGCTGAGTCCACTGGTCGCAACGCTGGTGACACTATTCGCCATTGTGCTGTTATTAGGGGTATCCGCTAACAATCTGTTGCGCGACAGCGGCGCAGAAGAAGGTGGCCCAATGTTCGTGCTGCCACGCGGTTGGGTGATGTTTATCGGCACACTGTGCTTTATTATGTTCTTAGCCGAAGGTTCCATGCTGGACTGGAGCGCGCTGTTTCTCACTACGCTGCACCATGTCGAACCTAGCCAAGCTGGGTTGGGTTACGCACTGTTTTCAATAACCATGACGCTAGGCCGCCTGAATGGGGATAGACTGATCAACGCGCTTGGCCGCTATAAAGTTTTGCTGGCAGGTAGCCTATGTGCCGCACTGGGTTTAGCGCTTGCCATAGTCTGTAACGACGCACTGCTGGCAATGGCAGGCTTTATGCTCGTCGGTCTTGGGGCCTCTAATGTGGTGCCTATCCTGTTCAGCGCCGCAGGCAATCAACGCGACATGCCAGCCAATCTGGCCATTGCTTCCGTCACCACCGTCGGCTACGCCGGTATCCTTGCCGGGCCTGCGCTGATCGGCCTTATCGCTCAATTATCCAGCCTGACGATTGCCTTTGGTTGTGTGGCCGTGCTGCTGTTGTTAGTTGCAGCCAGCGCCAGAGCCGTAACACGCTAATTTAGGACGTATTGTCGATTATGCAAACTAAACAACTGACCATCAGTTCAAGCAATATTTCCCGCTATTTTTTAGCGTTTATCGTATTAATTGTTGTCGGCCTCGGCCTCTATGGCTACAACTATACCAATGCCTATCTGACCGAAAAAAAATATGCGTTAAACACGGTTGCCCACAGTCTGCAAAAGCGTATTGATAACTATCGTTATCTTACCGATCAGATTTACGACCGTTTCGGCAACACGCAACCTCAGCCGACCGATCCCACGTTACGAGAAACCCGCCTACGCCCAGATGTCTACTACGTGGAAAAGCCGCATAAGAAGACCGATGCGGTGATTTTTGGTAATCATGAAAGTAATACATTGGCGATGATCGCCAACATTTCGGAATATCTAGACAGCCATTGGGGCGCAAAGACCGAAAACTACGCCATGTATTATCTGAATGGTCAGGATAACAGTCTGAGCTTAGTGACCACACAGCCGCTCAAAGAACTGACCTCACGCTTTCGTGATAACTACCTAACCAACTCGGCGGAAGATCGTCGGGCTGAAATGCTGCAACAGGCGAATATGCTGGATGAGCGTGAAAGCTTCTCCGCACTGCGAAAACAACGGTTCCAAAATACGTATTCATTTTCCATTCGTACCACGTTCAACCAACCTGGCCATTTAGCCACGGTTATTGCGTTTGACCTACCGTTTAACGATCTCATTCCGTTCAATATGGCACGCGCCAACTTTGTGTTGTTAGCGAATCAAGACGCGGCTCTGGACGATGATGGTGTACTCAAAGATGTCGCTAGCACCACGCACGCCACGTTATCAGGAAGCAGTCTCGAAATCAGCGCTAACCTGCCCAATGCGCCGCTGAAAGTCATGTTCCGCGTTTCCGTATTTAATTTAATCCTAGATTTACTACGCAACAATATGTGGTTGTTGGTGGTCAATCTACTGCTGCTCACGCTATCGCTCATCGGTGTTTATTTTATCCGGCACCAATATATTCAACCCAGCGAAAACCTAGCGGTAGAGTTAGATGCCGAACGCCTGTTGAATAAGGAAATCATTGCTAGCCTGCCCTCCGGTTTGTTGGTGTATAACTTTGCTCGCAACACCGTCATCGCCAGCAACAAGATTGCCGAACACCTGTTGCCACACCTCAGTCTGCAAAAAATTGCCCATATGGCCGAACAACATCATGGTGTGATCCAGGCCACGGTGAATAATGAAGTCTATGAAATACGTATTTTCCGCAGCCATATATCACCAGAAACCTACCTCTTTCTGCTGAACGATCAGGATAAAGAAATGGTAGTGAATAAACGTCTGCAACAGGCTCGGCGCGAATACGACAAGAATGTGCAGGCACGTAAACTGATGCTGCATAACCTCGGTATTGAGCTCAATCAACCCATTGGTCATATTCACAGTCTTGCCGATCGTCTCCGCACCCAGCCCGATCGGCAGCAACAGCAAACGTTATTGGAACAACTTGTTACTGAATCAGATTCGGTGCTGGGCTTGATCGATAACATTACTCTGCTTACCCGCCTGGAAACGCAAGACTGGCAACCCTCCCGTCAGACGTTCTCTCCTGCGGCATTGGTCGATGAATTGCTCAAAGAAATGTTGCCCGCCATCAATCAAAAAGGGCTGACATTATTCAATCATTATCAGCTCGATATCAGTCAGAATTACATTGGCGACGCCAACGCATTGCGTAAGGTGCTGTCATTATTGTTGCGCTACGCCATCATCAGCACCGCCTATGGCAAAATTTCGATGATGATCGATCACGAGACGGATCGCCCCGATCGCTTGGTGTTCCACATTAACGATACCGGCGCAGGTATCTCTAACGAGGAGATCAGTAATCTAAACTATCCGTTCCTCAGCCAAACGTTGGTCGATCGCTTCGATCATGGCTCCGGTTTGACCTTCTTTTTATGTAATCAATTATGCAAAAAGCTGGGTGGCCAGTTGGATATCCGTAGCAAGGTTGATATCGGGACTCGCTACACCATTCATGTGCCACTGGAAATTGAGCAACAGGAAGAAGAACAACAAGAGAAGTTACTGGATGGCGTTACCGCGCTGCTCGACATCACCTCGGAACAGGTTCGCGGCATCGTTACCCACCAGCTCCAGTCCTATGGTGCCAGTTGCATCATTGCTGAAGACAGCCAGATCAAACGTGACTATGACGTTTTACTGACCGACAACCCACAACGTGCGGACGATTACACCCTGTTACTGGCCAGCGACGAAGCGGGCTGGCAACAACTCGACAAACGTTACATCCGAGTAAATTATAATCTTGCCAGCGCGATGATTGACGCCATGCTCATGCTCATCGAGCAACAAATAACCGCACTGGATCAGGCAGAAAGCCCGGACTTACTCACCAACGATGAGTTCCAACTGTATGAAAAACAATTGAAATCAAGTGATTACTATGACCTGTTTATTGAGACAGTACCCGCCGATGTCAAAAAACTGTATACTGAGGCGGGCCATGGTGATTTTGATGCTTTATCCCAAACCGCACACCGCTTGAAAGGGGTGTTTGCGATGTTAAATTTGCTTCCCGGCAAGCAACTGTGTGAATCGTTAGAACAGCACATCGCAGACGGTGATGCGCTTAAGATTGAGAACAACATCAGTCAGATTGATTTTTTCATCAGTAGACTGCTGCAGCAAGGTAGCCAACCACATGAATAACCTGAACGTAATTATTGCTGATGACCATCCTATCGTACTGTTTGGCATCCGGAAGTCACTCGAGCAAATAGAATGGGTGAATGTCGTTGGGGAGTTTGAAGACTCAACAGCACTGATCAACAGCTTATCCAAGCTCGACGCCAACGTGCTGGTCACCGACCTCTCCATGCCCGGAGATAAATATGGCGACGGCATAACGCTGATTAAATATATCAAGCGCCATTATCCTCAGCTTTCTATCATCGTTCTGACCATGAACAACAACCCGGCGATTCTCAGCGCCGTGTTAGATCTGGATATTGAAGGCATCGTGCTGAAACAAGGCGCGCCAACTGACCTGCCAAAGGCGTTGGCCGCTCTGCAAAAAGGCAAAAAGTTCACGCCAGAGAGCGTGTCTAAGCTGTTGGAAAAAATCAGCGCCAGCGGTTATGGTGATAAACGTCTGTCACCAAAAGAAAGTGAAGTGCTGCGCCTGTTCGCTGAAGGCTTCTTGGTGACCGAGATCGCCAAAAAGCTGAACCGCAGTATCAAAACCATCAGCAGCCAAAAGAAATCGGCCATGATGAAGCTCGGCGTTGATAACGACATCGCCCTACTCAACTATTTGTCCTCCGTCAGCATGACGCCGTTGGACAAAGACTAGTCAACATTCCACAGGGGCCAACCGGCCCCTGTTCTATTCTACTTATCCGTTAAGCCTGCTGGTTATTTTTACGCACCCGAGCTGAATACACCGCCAACGCATGCTCTAAGGTCTCCAAGGTAACGGGCTTCGAAAGACAGTTATCCATCCCCGCCTCAATACAGCGTTGCTTCTCTTCTGCCAGTGCGTTCGCCGTGACGCCAATAACCGGTGATGTAAAGCTCATTTGCCGCAACCGCTGCGTTAGTCGGTAACCATCCATATTTGGCATGTTGACGTCGGTGAGAACGATATCAACCGGGTTATGATTGAGGACGCCCAACGCATCAACACCATCGTTAGCCGTGATCACCTGATAGCCAAGCGATGTCAGTTGATCGGATAACAGCCGTCGGTTAATCGGATGATCGTCCACCACTAACAAACGAATATCACTATGGCTAACCGCGCTGGTTTTCGCTGGCTGCGGCAATGGCATCAGCGACTTGGTATGATCATCGTCCCCCCCCAATAACCGATTAAGCAAGGTGAGGGTTTCGCGCGGTGTCGAGGTACTGTGCATCCAATAACCTGGCCGCGTTTCAAACGATGGTCCAATATGCTCAATCGAGAACTGCACCTGCGCTAACACGGGTGTATTCACCTGTCGTGCATAATCACTCAGCAATATATCTTCTTCTGTCGTTTCTTGCCCGTGATAACGCGTTACCGTCGCCCCATAACCACTCAGGATCGCCATCAGGTAAGTTTCCAACCGCTGATTACGAATATCCAGCCAAAGGGTTCGCCCGTGCCAGGTATCACTGGCTTGTAACATCGGGAATTGCGCACTGAACACGGGAATGCGAACCGTAAACAGACTGCCTAAACCCGGCTCCGATTCCACAGCAATGTCACCGTCCATCATGTTGATCAGCTTTTCGCAAATCGCTAACCCTAATCCCGTACCTTGGAAGTGACGCTGCACGCCAGTACCCACCTGGAAAAATGGATCAAACAGGCGAGCTACTTCCTTCTCCGGGATGCCCACGCCGGTATCGCGTACGCTAAATTCCAGATAACCGCCGTGGGTGCGTACTTGTAAGATGATGCAGCCCGTATCGGTGAATTTAATCGCATTGTTCAACAAATTGGACAGCACTTGCTGCAAGCGCACCGGATCGCCAGAAATGCGCTCAGGTACATTCTGCTCAATATAACAGTACAGGCCGAGACGCTTTTTCACCACCAGCGGCAAATAGTTACCGGCAATATGGGTGATCACTTCCAAACATGAAAACTCGCGCGGCTCGATCTTTAACTGCTCAGATTCAATTTTCGAAAAATCCAGAATATCGCTGATGATTTTCAATAACAGACTGGAGGAGTTATTCATCGCGTTAACCAGCCGTTCAACCCCTTCCGGCAAGGTTTTGGTTTGCAACAGATCAAGGTTGCCGATAATGCCATACAACGGCGTACGCAATTCGTGGCTGACGGTCGCCAGGAACATCGATTTCGACTGGCTTGCCTGTTCGGCCGCCGCCGCCATCTCTTGTAGCGACTCCTCCATCTTCACCCGCGCACTGACATCGACCAACACGCAAATGGCTACGTCTTCGTTACGATAGCGGGAATGCACGAAGCTGATTTGCAAGTTGTTGTTATTACTCGTCATGACATCAACAAAATTGACCTGCTGTTCGCAAATAATACGCGTGATACGTTCGCGGTCCTCATGCGTCAGTAGGTTGATATAGTTATGTGCCAACTCATTACTCAGAATATTGGTGCCGTCGCTGATGCGCAGAATCAGGATCCCAACCGGTGCCGAAGCGACAATCTTGCGGTTGAATTGTTCGTGCTCTTCAAGCCGGAAAGCATTGTTCTCCGCAGGCAAAAACATTTTTCGCTCAAATAGCCAGGCCAAGGTAAACAAAACAATCGCTGACAACAGGTTAAGCAACACCGCATTGAGGATTAACATCTTGAAGCGCTCGGCTACGTTCTTGACCGGCAGCGCGTAAACAATACTCAGCGACGACGGCGGCAATGCTTTTTTCATGATCAAATCATGATAGCTGTCGACATAGCCGAAATAGGCGTGTTTTTCAGGATAGTTATCAAGCACAGACGTATGCCGATCGCCATCCCCCAACCGCAGCAACGGCTGATTATTTTCATCTAATAACATCACGCTAATCGGCAAATTACCTTGCGTGACAAAATCTTCTAATCGAATGGTTTGCTCAATCCCCAGCAACGCTTCCAGCTTGTTGCCAATATAAATGGGTGTCAGGACATACAAATAACCCACATCCTGACGCTGTTGGCTGGGCATTACCCAATAGATATTGCTGTCTTTATCCTGATTTTTGCCATTGCGGTATGTCAAAATACGCTCGTGTAATGGCTTCAACACGTTGTCACGATCGCTGACGCCGTTGCTTTTACCAAACTCGGCAATGCACAAACTATCGCCGTCGATATAAAAAACGCGGTTCAGATCGTACGCGGCAACAAAGTTATCTTTCCAATATTGAATCAAACCGCTGAGGGAATTGAGCGAACTGCGGTGGGGATTATTCAGCGCACAGTTGGATTCAGGGTACAGTGGCGAAAATTCTGGCTGTATCGTTTTACTTGGGAACACGCCGCTGAACAGCTCCAAACTACTGACCGCGCTATTCAGACGATTTTCTGCCATATATTTAATATCACGAATGATATCTGAGGAATGACGTATGTATCCCTGCGCCTGATCGAAGTTAAGATTATATTCCTGCCGCAGATCAGATTCTTTTTGGTGTAGGATATTAAGAATGTAAAACAGGGTGAGCAGTGCACCAAGCGACCACAACATAATCGCCAGCACCCGGAAAAGGTAGCGGGAAATTTTTAACGTGGTACGGAAAGAGGCTAAATATTTCAATCTGTTACCATACGAAAGTGAGTGGTGGTAGGCGCATTTATCGCAGACTGTGCCCGGTTGTTAAGCCCGGTAAATTAAACCATATCTTTGAAAAAGGGCCTAGCATCGCTGCTAAGCCCTTTACTGTTCGATGATGCAGAGCGACGGGCAACCGCCGCACATCAAAAAACGCGATTATGCGTTTTCATTATCCGCATCGTCGACAACATCACCGTCTTCGCTATCGTCCAACGGTGCGGCCTCTTCCAACGCCTCACCCGGTTCGATGCTATCCAGCTCTTCGTCTTCAACCGGCTCTGCAACGCGCTGTAGCCCAACCACGTTCTCGTCTTCCGCGGTACGAATGAGCGTGACACCTTGGGTATTACGCCCCACCACGCTGACTTCCGACACCCGCGTGCGCACCAAGGTGCCGGCATCCGTGATCATCATGATCTGGTCGGTGGTTTCCACCTGTACCGCACCGACAACCTGACCATTTCGCTCGCTCACCTTGATGGAGATAACCCCTTGGGTGGCACGTGATTTGGTCGGATATTCGGTCACGGCAGTCCGTTTACCGTAGCCGTTTTGCGTCACGGTAAGGATGTCACCTTCGCCACGCGGCACGATCAGGGACACAACACGATCGCCTTCGCCCAGATTGATACCGCGCACGCCGGTAGCAGTACGGCCCATCGAACGCACCTGCGACTCAATGAAGCGCACCACTTTACCGTTGGCGGAGAACAACATCACTTCGTTGCTGCCGTCGGTCAGATCAACACCAATCAGCTCATCGCCCTCATTGAGATTCACGGCGATAATGCCCGCACTGCGTGGGCGACTGAACTCGGTCAACGCGGTTTTCTTCACGGTACCGCTCGCGGTCGCCATAAACACATGGCGCCCTTCTTCATACTCACGAACCGGCAGAATGGCAGTGATACGCTCATTCGCTTCCAACGGCAACAGGTTGACGATTGGACGGCCACGCGCACCACGGCTGGCTTCTGGCAGCTGATAAACCTTCATCCAGTACAAACGCCCCCGGCTAGAGAAGCACAGGATGGTATCATGGGTGTTAGCGACCAACAGGCGATCGATAAAGTCTTCTTCTTTAATACGTGCAGCGGATTTGCCTTTCCCGCCACGGCGTTGCGCTTCATAATCGGTCAGCGGCTGGTACTTGACATAGCCCTGATGCGACAAGGTCACCACAACGTCTTCTTGGTTGATCAAGTCTTCGATGTTGATGTCGGAAGAGTTAGCCGTGATCTCAGTGCGGCGTTTGTCACCAAACTGATCGCGCACCGCTTCAAGCTCTTCACGGATCACTTCCATCAGACGATCCGGGCTTTCAAGGATAAAGATCAGCTCAGCGATCACGTTCAGCAGTTCTTTATATTCCTCCAGCAGCTTCTCGTGCTCCAGCCCCGTCAGTTTCTGCAAACGCAGATCCAAAATGGCCTGAGCTTGCTGCTCGGTCAGGTAATATTTGCCGTCACGGATACCGAATTCTGGCTCTAACCACTCTGGGCGTGCAGCATCGTCACCGGCACGTTCCAGCATCGCGCTCACGTTACCCAGCGCCCACGCCTGCGCAACCAACGCAACTTTCGCTTCCGCAGGCGTCGGTGCACGGCGAATCAACTCGATAATTGGATCGATGTTGGCCAATGCGATAGCTAACGCTTCCAGAATGTGCGCACGGTCACGTGCTTTACGCAGTTCAAAGATGGTACGGCGTGTTACCACTTCACGGCGGTGGCGCACAAAGGCTTGCAGAATGTCTTTCAGGTTCAGCAGTTTTGGCTGCCCCTGATGCAGTGCCACCATGTTGATGCCGAAGGTAACCTGCAATTGCGTCAGTGAGTACAGGTTGTTGAGCACCACTTCACCCACCGCATCACGCTTCACTTCAATCACGATGCGCATGCCGTCTTTATCAGACTCATCACGCAATGCGCTGATACCTTCTACGCGTTTTTCTTTTACCAGCTCGGCGATCTTTTCGATCAACCGCGCTTTGTTCACCTGATACGGGATTTCGTGAACGATAATGGTTTCACGGCCGGTTTTGGCGTCAGCCTCGACTTCGGCACGGGCGCGGATATACACCTTGCCTCGCCCCGTGCGATAGGCTTCCTCAATGCCTCTACGGCCATTGATGATAGCGGCGGTCGGGAAGTCCGGCCCCGGAATGTGCTCCATCAGCCCTTCAATGCTGATGTTTTCATCATCAATATAGGCCAAGCAGCCGCTGATCACTTCAGACAGGTTGTGTGGCGGGATGTTGGTCGCCATACCGACGGCAATACCGGAAGACCCGTTGACCAGCAGGTTAGGGATCTTGGTTGGCATGACAGCAGGGATCTGCTCGGTGCCGTCGTAGTTAGGCACGAAGTCGACGGTTTCTTTTTCCAGATCCGCCAGCAATTCGTGTGCAATTTTGGACATGCGCACTTCGGTATAACGCATCGCCGCGGCGGAATCGCCATCGACAGAACCGAAGTTACCCTGACCGTCCACCAGCATGTAGCGCAGCGAAAACGGTTGAGCCATACGCACGATGGTGTCGTAAACTGCGCTATCACCATGTGGGTGATATTTACCGATCACGTCCCCGACGACACGGGCGGATTTTTTATAGGGTTTATTCCAGTCGTTACCCAGTACATTCATCGCGTACAACACGCGGCGGTGCACCGGCTTCAGTCCATCACGAACATCTGGCAACGCACGCCCGACAATAACGGACATGGCATAATCCAGATACGAGCTTTTCAGCTCTTCTTCGATGTTTACCGGTGTGATTTCTCTGGCAAGGTCGCTCATGGAGCTGCTATCCCTCATACTGAATGATTCATCTGCCCTGGCATAGTGCCAAAGGTGTAAAACTATATCACAACGCAGGCTTTGCGGGAAAATAACCGGCAGAGTTTGCTGGAATTTGTGCTTCACCGCGCGCTAAAAATGCCTCGGTTGCAGCAGCGCCCTGCGGTAACATGTATAATCCGCCGCAAAGAGAACCAGGAGCTAAACACGCCCATGAATGCAGAATCATCCAGCCGCGCGCAAAACGTAGACCATCAGGAAATCGCCAAATTTGAGGCCGTCGCCTCGCGCTGGTGGGATCTGGAAGGTGAGTTCAAACCGCTGCATCGGATTAACCCACTGCGCCTGAATTATATCATGCAACGCGCCGGTGGCATCTTTGATAAAAATGTGCTCGATGTCGGCTGCGGCGGCGGCATTCTGGCGGAAAGTATGGCGCGTGAAGGCGCACAGGTCACCGGGTTGGATATGGGGGCAGAACCCTTACAGGTGGCGCGTTTGCATGCGTTAGAAAGCGGTATCCAGGTCACTTACGTTCAAGAAACGGTGGAAAGCCACGTCCACGCTCATCCGCAGCAATACGATGTTGTGACCTGCATGGAAATGTTGGAACACGTCCCCGATCCGGCCTCGGTGGTTCGCGCCTGCGCGCATTTGGTCAAACCGGGCGGTCATGTGTTCTTCTCGACCATTAACCGCAATACCAAAGCCTGGCTGATGGCCGTGGTCGGTGCCGAATATATCTTGAAGATGGTTCCGCAAGGCACCCACGACCACAAAAAGTTCATCAAACCGTCCGAACTGATCGGTTGGGTTGATGGCACGGCGTTACGCGAAAAGCACATGATTGGCCTGCATTACAACCCGATCACCGATCATTTTAAGCTTGGCCGCAACGTTGATGTGAACTACATGGTGCACACACAACACGAAGGTGAATAAATCGTAGCTGATGTCTGCGTCGGGGCGTGGCTCGCCGCGCCCGTTTACACCGGCATTCGTTAGCCGCAATCTGAAGATACAGGCCGACAAGCTCAACCTATGCTGACGTTGCCATGCACTCTAGGTAAGCCTCTCGCTCTGTGCAGGGTTTCATCTGTTCGCATCGGGTAAGCAGAAGGCCGTTAGAAAACAGCGAGTTTTTGCGGGTTCGATCAATAAACAGCATGTAAACGGTTTTTAAGAATATTAAATCCGATCAATATACCGTTTTTTTCTAACGTTTAAGAAATCGGCAATCGATCACTTTTTTACGAATTTGAGGAAAATCTTATCCCGCATATTGACAAACTTACGGGGCCAGACGCAGCGCGCACTGCGAACAGACAACCACATTTCACCCCCAAGTTATCCACAAAATCATGCCATTTTGTTCACTTGCAAACACCTCACTTTATCACTATCTTGTTACCCCATTGACACACACCCCCTATATATAGTGTTTACATACTGAGCAGAGCGACTACACTTCTGCTTAGGACACTATACGGACAGGTATAACCGCACATGAACCAAAGTCTACTTGTAACTAAACGCGATGGCCGTAAAGAACGCATCAACCTCGACAAAATCCACCGGGTCATCGACTGGGCCGCAGAAGGTTTACACAACGTCTCGGTATCTCAAGTAGAGTTGCGTTCGCATATCCAGTTTTATGACGGTATCAAAACCGCCGATATCCATGAAACCATCATCAAAGCCGCCGCCGATCTGATCTCACGCGATGCGCCAGACTATCAATATCTGGCTGCCCGCTTGGCTATCTTCCATCTGCGTAAAAAAGCTTATGGCCAGTTCGAGCCGCCAAAGCTGCATGAGCATGTGGTTCGCATGGTTGAGATGGGTAAATACGATAAGCATCTGCTGGAAGATTACACCGCTGAAGAGTTCGAGCAGATGGACGCCTTTATCGATCACTGGCGTGATATGAACTTCTCCTATGCGGCGGTCAAGCAGTTAGAAGGGAAATATCTGGTACAGAACCGTGTGAACGGCGACATCTACGAGAGCGCACAGTTCTTGTATATCTTGGTTGCCGCGTGCCTGTTCTCTAACTATCCGCGTGAAACCCGTCTGGATTACGTTAAACGTTTCTACGACGCGATTTCCACCTTCAAAATTTCTCTGCCTACGCCAATTATGTCTGGCGTGCGCACCCCTACCCGCCAGTTCAGTTCATGTGTACTGATCGAATGCGGTGACAGCCTGGACTCGATCAACGCGACCTCCAGCGCGATTGTGAAATACGTCTCTCAACGCGCCGGCATCGGCATCAACGCCGGCCGCATTCGTGCACTAGGTAGCCCAATCCGGGGTGGTGAAGCCTTCCACACCGGCTGTATCCCGTTTTACAAGCATTTCCAAACCGCGGTGAAGTCCTGTTCACAAGGCGGCGTACGTGGCGGTGCGGCTACCCTGTTCTACCCTATGTGGCATTTGGAAGTAGAAAGCCTGCTGGTATTGAAGAATAACCGTGGTGTGGAAGGCAACCGCGTCCGCCACATGGACTACGGCGTCCAGTTGAACCGCCTGATGTACCAACGTCTGATCAAAGGCGGTGACATCACGCTGTTCAGCCCGTCCGATGCGCCGGGATTGTACGATGCGTTCTTCGCCGATCAGGACGAATTCGAACGGCTGTACACCCAATACGAACAAGACAGCAGCATCCGCCAAAAACGCGTGAAAGCGGTTGAGTTGTTCTCATTGATGATGCAGGAACGCGCCTCTACTGGCCGTATCTACATTCAAAACGTCGATCACTGCAACACGCATAGCCCGTTCGATCCGCAGATCGCACCGGTTCGTCAATCCAATCTGTGCCTTGAAATCGCCTTGCCGACCAAGCCGCTAAACGATGTCAATGACGAAAACGGTGAGATAGCGTTGTGTACGCTGTCTGCCTTCAACTTAGGCGCCATCGATAGCCTGGATGATTTGGAAGAGTTGGCAACCTTGGCGGTGCGTGCACTTGACGCCCTGTTGGATTATCAAGATTACCCAATCAACGCCGCTCAACGTGGCGCGATGGGGCGTCGCACGTTAGGTATTGGCGTCATTAACTTTGCTTACTATCTGGCGAAGCACGGCGTGCGTTACTCTGATGGCAGCGCCAATAATCTGACCCACAAGACCTTCGAAGCCATTCAGTATTACCTGCTGAAAGCCTCTAACCGTCTGGCTCAGGAACAAGGCGCATGCCCGTGGTTCAACGAAACCACCTACGCACAGGGTATTTTGCCGATCGATACCTACAAGAAAGATTTGGATGTCATCTGCCAAGAGCCGTTGCATTACGATTGGGAAACGCTGCGTCAAGAAATTCAGGAAACCGGCCTGCGCAATTCCACCCTGTCTGCGCTGATGCCTTCGGAAACCTCCTCGCAGATTTCCAACGCGACTAACGGCATTGAGCCACCGCGCGGCCACATCAGTATCAAAGCGTCTAAAGACGGTATCTTGCGCCAAGTGGTGCCGGAGTACGAGCGTCTGAAAGACGCCTACGAACTGCTGTGGGACATGCCAAACAATGACGGTTACTTGCAGTTGGTTGGCCTGATGCAGAAATTTATCGATCAATCGATCTCGGCGAATACCAACTACGACCCAAATCGTTTCACGGGTGGCAAAGTGCCAATGAAGCAACTGCTGAAAGATCTGCTGACCACCTATAAATTTGGTGTCAAAACGCTGTACTACCAAAACACCCGTGACGGTGCTGAGGACGTTCAGGAAGATATGCTGCCTGCGAAAGGCGGTGATGACGACTGCGAAAGCGGCGCCTGCAAAATTTAAGTTTCAATACTGAGGGCCGCATCTCGGCCCTTACACTGTTTACCGCGTAGCAGCCGGAGTAATCCGGCTCACCGCTGGGTGGTATCAAAGGACTCAGGCTTATGGCTTACACCACTTTCTCTCAGAACAAAAACGATCAGCTACTCGAACCGATGTTCTTCGGCCAGTCAGTCAATGTGGCACGCTTCGATCAACAGAAATATGAAATCTTCGAAAAGTTGATCGAAAAACAGCTCTCCTTTTTCTGGCGTCCAGAAGAAGTTGACGTTTCACGCGATCGCATCGACTATCAGGCGCTGCCGGAACATGAAAAACATATTTTCATCAGCAACCTGAAGTATCAGACCTTGCTGGATTCGATCCAAGGCCGCAGCCCGAACGTCGCTCTGCTGCCGCTGATTTCGATCCCCGAGCTGGAAACCTGGATTGAAACCTGGTCATTCTCTGAGACCATTCACTCACGCTCTTACACGCATATTATTCGTAATATCGTGAACGATCCGGCGCTGGTATTTGACGACATCGTCACCAACGAAGAGATCAAAAAGCGTGCAAAAGACATCTCAAGCTACTACGACAGTCTGATTGAGATGACCAGCTATTATCATCTGCTGGGCGAAGGCACGCATCAGGTTAACGGTAAAACCATCACCGTCAGCCTGCGCGCGCTGAAAAAGCAGCTTTATCTATGCCTGATGAGCGTTAACGCACTGGAAGCGATCCGCTTCTACGTCAGTTTCGCCTGTTCGTTCGCCTTTGCTGAACGTGAGTTGATGGAAGGCAATGCCAAAATCATCAAACTCATCGCGCGTGACGAAGCGCTGCATCTGACCGGGACGCAGCACATGCTAAACCTGATGCGCTCAGGCGCGGATGACCCGGAAATGGCCGAGATTGCCGTCGAGTGTCAGCAACAATGTTACGATCTGTTTGTCTTGGCAGCCCAGCAGGAAAAAGAATGGGCAGAATATCTGTTCAGCAACGGCTCAATGATCGGCCTGAACAAAGATATTCTGTGTCAATATGTGGAATACATCACCAATATCCGCATGCAAGCGGTTGGGCTGGGCTCACCGTTTAAAACCCGCTCTAACCCAATCCCATGGATCAACGCGTGGCTGGTTTCTGATAACGTGCAAGTGGCACCGCAAGAAGTAGAAGTCAGTTCCTACTTGGTCGGCCAAATCGATTCAGAAATCAATGCCGACGACCTGAGCGATTTCGAGCTGTAATATGGCGATGCCAACCGTGACGCTGCGAACTTCAGGTACGCAGCTCGCTTGCCAGGAAAATGAAAGCTGCCTGCTCGACGTGCTGGAGTTACACGACGTGCAGGTAGAGTACCAATGCCGCTCCGGTTACTGCGGCGCCTGCCGTTTGAAACTGTTGGAAGGTGAAGTGGTGTATCGTCAACAGCCGCTGGCGTTTATCAATGACGGCGAGATCCTGCCTTGCTGCTGCATGCCACATACCGATATTGAGCTGGAATTGTAAGCCAAGCGGGGCGTCCCGCTTGGCTAATCACACCGGCGGTGTCAGTCCACCGGATACAGTGCCAGCCAGCCATAACATGCATCGCACATTCCCCACTTACCGCCTTTGCTACTCAATAATCTCAACAATCTCCAACCAACGATTCTTGCCACAGACGGGCTCGCTATTTAACCAACGTCGCAACATATCAAGCGCCAGCATCGCCACCGATTCCTGCCTCAGTCGCAGGCCATGGCGTGCCGCGCAATAACGCACCGTCTGCCCTATGCCACCTTTCGGCGTATGTAACGCGATACTGACTTGATCATCGCTCATCGCGCTGACCGCCAGTGCCAAGTGCGCCCCCGTCAACTCCGCCAGCGACCGCGCACGTATCAGCGTGGTTTCCAGTGTCTCCAGGCAGTGTGATGGCAGCAGTTCCCCCCCCGCCAATGGCGCGGCCTCGCTCTGAAGCTGCACATTGATCAGCCCGGCGCTAAACTGCTCGCTCAGCGCCAACTTCATTCCCCGTTGATGCAAACGCTGCGCCAGCATCGCTGGCAGGCCTACCGTCCCCTCAAAAATCGTGTTGTCACCGGCCACCTGCCGCACACGTTCCCACGCTTGCTCCATCGCCGCACGCTGTGAAACCGGCCCGGTGAGTTTGAGCTCGATAATGGGGCTAGATGAGCGATACCCCAACACCACGCCCGACGGCAACGGCATACCGTCTAACTCAGCGGCCAAACCGCTCTCAGAACAGCCAAAAGTGGTCAGACGCAAGCACAATGGCGGCTCCGGCAGGGGAAACCGCTGGCGTAAACGCGGCATGATTTGCTGTTCAACCATCACTTTGAATTCCGATGGCACGCCGGGCGTGAAGAACATCAGGCATTTATTGAGTTGCAGCATGAACCCGCAGGCGGTCCCCACCGTGTTATCAATCAGTTCCGCATTAGCCGGAATTTGCGCCTGTTTACGGTTAGAGGCTGCCATCGGGCGGTTATACCTGGCAAAGTAAGCCTCCATACGGGTTATCCATGCAGCATGTTCAACCAACTCCACACCACACGCCGTAGCCGCCGCCAGCGCGCTGAGATCGTCACTGGTTGGCCCCAGACCGCCATTAACAATCAATACATCCGCAATGTGGCTGCGCTCTTTCAGCGTTTCAATCAGGGCAAAGAGATTGTCCCCTACCGTTTCCCGTCCACTCATCGGTAAACCTTGCTGAAACAGATAATCCGCTAACCAAGCGGCATTAGTATCAATAATTTGCCCATGTAGCACTTCATCACCGGTACTAAGCATCTCGACCCGTAACATTGATCTCTCCCACATATTTTGGTCATTCCACTATAGAAGCCTGTAAACAACTTTTCACTATGGGTTGCCGACTTATGATGCAACAACGCATTTTTTTGTGGCAGTGTGCTGCACATCAAGGTGTAAATATTAATATACACTCATCGTAACGGATGTTTGACAGAAAATTGCGGTTCAACTATCCTGCTGCACTCAGAAATCGTTACCTATAATTTCTCAAAATCATTGGCTGGTAGAGAAAAACGTGAAAAATCGCACGCTTGGCAGTGTTTTTATCGTGGCAGGCACCACCATTGGTGCAGGAATGTTAGCTATGCCGTTGGCAGCGGCGGGCATTGGCTTTGGCGTCACCCTGATGTTACTGGTCGGGCTATGGCTGCTGATGTGTTATACCGCTTTGCTGCTGGTGGAGGTTTACCAGCATGAGCAGGCGGATACCGGCCTTGGCACGCTGGCGAAACGCTATCTCGGCGGTGGCGGGCAATGGCTGACCAGTTTTAGCATGATGTTCCTGATGTACGCTCTGACTGCCGCCTACATCAGTGGCGCCGGCGAACTGCTTTCCGTCAGTATCAGTCAATGGACAACACAGGCGTTCCCAACCTCATTCGGGGTGTTGTTGTTCACTTTCGTCGCAGGCGGCATAGTCTGCATCGGCACACATTCGGTCGATCTGTTTAACCGTATCCTGTTTAGCGCTAAGATCATCTTTCTCATCGTTATGCTTGGTTTGATGCTACCAAACATTCATCAAACTAACCTGTTGACCTTGCCTTTGGAGCAAGGGCTGGCGTTATCGGCCATCCCGGTGATTTTTACCTCATTTGGTTTCCACGGCAGCGTACCGAGCATCGTTAATTACATGAACGGCAATATCCGCAAGCTACGCTGGGTATTTATCATCGGCAGCGCAATCCCGCTGGTCGCCTATATTTTCTGGCAACTGGCAACCTTAGGCAGCATCAACTCCACCACCTTTGTCGGCATCCTGGCACAGCAGGCGGGGCTGAACGGTTTATTACAGGCAGTACGCGATGTGGTCGCAACGCCGCATGTTGAGCTGGCAGTCCATCTGTTTGCCGATCTGGCGCTGGCGACCTCATTCCTGGGCGTATCCCTTGGCCTGTTCGACTTTATGGCTGATCTGTGCAAACGCCAGAACAACGCACGCGGTCGTCTGCAAACCGGTTTGATGACCTTTATCCCGCCGTTGGTGTTTGCCCTGTTTTACCCACGCGGGTTTGTCTTAGCGCTGGGCTTTGCCGCCATCGCCTTGTCGGTACTGGCTCTGTTGCTTCCGGCTTTACTGGTATGGAAAACCCGTCGCCAACATCAGGCGCAGTATCGCGTTTGGGGGGGCACACCCGCGCTGGCGCTGGTATTTGTCTGCGGGATCGTCGTTATTGCCATTCAACTCGGTATCGCCAGTGGCATGTTGCCGTCGGTAGGCTAAGCGCAATCCTCTGAGTGCTGGATCGGTCGGGGGCGCGCCTGCGAGTCCCCGACCAATATGTTTGGCGGTGCGGCAAGCCATTGCTTCTGGCGCTATAGGTATTTTTTTAGCGTCACCGACGTCGCCATCCCTACGTGGGGTGTTTATTCGTACTTTTGCTGTCGTTGCCAATTTCGTCACCCTGACTCATTACGATTGCAACCCCTAAATCCCCTCAATTCTCAGTAAACTGTAAAGAGTTAACACACCCACCGCCACAGTATCGCAGCGATAACTTATACCTATTTGCGACAGCCGAATAATAGCGCTACAACTAATAATGGCTTTGACAGAGCGTGAGGGATGACTCCCTCCGCAGGGACGTTGAAACGCCCAGTCACCCGAGTATGAGCTGTCACCATTCACTGTTGTACCTTAAAGGAGCACATGATGAGCAAGAAAGGATTGACGACCGCGGCTGGGGCGCCGGTTGTAGATAATAATAATGTCATTACCGCAGGCAAACGCGGCCCGATGCTGCTTCAGGACGTTTGGTTCCTAGAAAAATTGGCTCACTTTGACCGCGAAGTGATCCCAGAGCGCCGCATGCACGCCAAAGGTTCTGGCGCTTATGGCACCTTCACCGTCACCCACGATATTACACAATACACCCGCGCTAAGATCTTCTCCGAGATCGGTAAACAGACTGACATGTTTGTGCGTTTCTCTACCGTTGCGGGCGAACGCGGTGCCGCAGATGCCGAACGTGACATACGCGGCTTTGCAATGAAGTTTTACACTGAAGAAGGTAATTGGGATCTGGTCGGTAACGACACGCCGGTATTTTATCTGCGCGACCCGCTGAAATTCCCCGACCTCAACCATGTCGTTAAACGCGACCCACGCACCAACCTGCGTAACCCAGTCTATAAATGGGATTTCTTCTCGCATCTGCCAGAATCGCTGCATCAATTAACCATCGACTTCAGCGATCGTGGTCTGCCAAAATCTTATCGCCATATGCACGGCTTCGGCAGCCACACCTTCAGCTTCATCAACGCCAATAACCAACGCTTCTGGGTTAAATTCCACTTCCGTTGCCAGCAGGGTATTGAGAACCTGATGGATCATGAAGCCGAAGCGATCGTTGCCAAAGACCGTGAAAGCTCGCAGCGCGATCTGTATGACGCCATCGAACGTGGCGATTTCCCCCGCTGGAATCTACAAATACAGGTCATGCCCGAAGACGAGGCTTCGCAAACCCCGTATAACCCGTTTGATCTGACCAAGGTTTGGCCGCATGCAGACTATCCGCTGATCGATGTCGGCTACTTTGAACTGAATCGCAACCCGGATAACTATTTCTCTGAAGTGGAACAAGTGGCAATGAATCCGGCCAATGTGGTGCCGGGCATCAGTTTCTCACCGGACAAAATGCTACAAGGCCGCTTATTCTCCTACGGCGATGCGCACCGCTATCGCTTAGGCGTCAACCATCATCAGATTCCGGTCAATGGGGCAAAATGCCCGTTCCACAATTACCACCGCGATGGCGCCATGCGCGTGGACGGTAACAGCGGCAACGGTGCAACCTATGAGCCTAATAGCTTCGGCGTCTTCCAGGAGCAACCCGACTTTAGCGAGCCGCCGTTGAGCATTGAAGGCGCTGCCGACCACTGGAATCACCGCGAGGACGACGATTACTACAGCCAACCGCGGGCGCTGTTTGAGCTGCTCAGTGATGAAGAGCATCAGCGTATGTTTGAGCGTATCGCTGGCGAATTGTCACAGGTGCCAGAAGCGATCCAACGCCGTCAGATTGAACTGTTCACCCAGGTTCATCCGAAATACGGTGCCGGTGTGGCCAAGGCGCTGGGCCTATAATTAGCCGTAAACCTGTTTTAAGGGACGCCGTAGGCGCCCCTTAGACAGCTGACAAAACCTGTGATTAGGGAACGCGTGCCGAAGGGGGTAGCGGATTGCCGCCGGAGCGCCAGGCCCAAGTATCGCAGGTTCTAAGACAACGTGGTCATCAACCTCAGGGGCATCAGAGCGCCCCTATTTTCCTATCAACATTCATTTGCAGCGCTGTTGAGCGGCCCATGCCTGCACCTGCCGCCGGGCTATCTTGATGCCGCCCGTTTTTAACTGTTGCGGTAAACGTAATAGCGCCACCGGCCGTTGAAAGTTAGCTAACCGTTGCTGTGACCAAGCCAGCACCGCCTCCAGCGTCAACTCGCCTTCGGCCTCGACGACGGCTACTGGCCGTTGACCAAATTCTGCATCCTCTACCGGCACCACAAATACCTGAGATATCTGCGGGTGCGCGGCCAGTACGCGTTCGACATCTTCCGGTTGAACGCCTTCACCACCGCTAAAGAAGAGGTTATCCAACCGACCGAGAATGCGCAGTTCCCCCTGTTCCATCACCCCGCGATCGCGAGTGTGAAACCAACCTTGCCGATCGGCAAGCGGGTGGAGTTCGCCATGACGCCAATACCCCAACGCCAGGCTAGCGGAACGCACCCATACCTCATCATCGACCAGCTTAATTTCCCGCCCCGCCAACGGCAGGCCCACGCCCGGTAACGCGTCGGCGCGCTTAGCACACACGGTTGAGGCCAGCTCAGTCAAACCATATCCGCACCAGCAGCGGATACCCGCCGCTTCGGCCTGCTCAGTCAACGATACCGGGATCATCGCTCCCCCCAGCAGCACTTCTTTCAGTGAATGATCGACTTGCGGCTGGCTCAGTAAACGCCATAGCTGGGTGGGCACCAGTGAAGCATGGCTACACCCCGCCAGCGCCTCAGCCAACGAAGGACTCTCGCGCACCACTACTTGCCCCCCCGCCGCCAACCAGCGCCAAACGATGCCCTGACCGGAAACATGGAACAGCGGCAACGAGAGTAGCCAACTGTCGTGCGGCTGAAAATCCATCATGTTCAGCACGCCTTGCGCGCTGGCGAGATGCCCAGCAATACTGTGGGCTGCCGCTTTGGGTAGGCCGCTGGAACCCGATGTGAGCGTCAGCGTTGCCAACCGTTGTGCATCCCAGGTCAGATCTTGCCCTTGACGCTGTCGGGTGGCTGGCGGCAGTAAGGGCAAAATATCCGTCGGCAACGGCGGCAAACCGTCAGGGCTAAAAGCAAACTGCATATCCAGCGTCGGCAATAATTCTGCCAGCAGCGGCGTCGGCAGCGCGGGATTAAACGGCAGCAACCGCGCACCACACTGTAATAAGGCCAAATACGCCAGCAACAACGGGTAACTGTTTTTACCACACAGCGCAACACCGCAGCCGGGGGCAACACCCTGAAACTGGAAGTCCGCCGCCAGTGCATCAATCTGCCGTTGTAATTCTGACCAGCTGATGGCATGACGACCGACAATCACCGCGGCTGCCGATGGCCGCTGTGCAGCCCAAGATCGCCACGGCCAGTCACTCAACTGCGCCATACGCACTCCAGCGCGTCAGCGTCCCACAGAGGCAAATCGCTTCCGGGCCAGTGACGCACTAACTGCGCCTGCATCAGATTAAGCGTATCCAGCCCCGGCACGGTGTCTGGCGTCAGCCAGTGTGCCACCCGTGCCAGTTGGCTTAGCCCAAGACTGGACTCGAGACTCGAACTAATTACCGCCGTCAAACCGGCCTGTTGCGCCTGCTGCACCCATTGCTGACAGCGCGACAGGCTGCCCGTCAGCGTGGGTTTGATCACGATAGCGGCCACCCCAGGTTCCGCCTGTACGACAAAACCCGGCTCGCGCACGCTTTCATCCCAGGCAATCGCGATACCGGTTTCCTGCGCAAATGCGCGCGATTCATCACGGGTTTTACAGGGTTCTTCGAGGAACGCGATACGATCGCGCCAAGCGGGATTGATATATTTGGCAAAGCCTGCCGCCTTGGCCGGCGTCCAACTGCGATTAGCATCCAGCCGCAGCCGCAGATCCGGCAAGGCTTCAAGCAGCATGTTGACGATCATGCCGTCACGGACGGCTTCGTATAGCCCCACCTTCACCTTGGCGACTTTCTCACCCGGTAAAGCCGCGAGCTGCGCGAACAGTTCATCAGGATCGCCGGTGCACAGCGGCGCTTTGCTATAATTGGCATCAAGCGGCAAGCGTTGCTCCAGTTCTGCCACGGCACAACTGAGGCCAAACGCCACCGAGGGCAGCTCACTGTCGCCGGGAGCAGTGCCCGCCAGCCAAGACGGCAACCAAGCCAATAATGCCTGCTGCGCCTGCGCTAGCGTTTCATGGCTAAATCCCGGCAGCGGTGCGATCTCCCCCCAACCTTGGCGTTCACCCTGTTGCAAATGCACCAGCAAGCCCTCACGGGTTTTCAAACGTTGATTACGCAGCACCACGCCCGCCTCCATCGGCAGGCTATAACGATACACAGTTGCGATTCGCATGAATGCCGTCATTACGGATTACGCTTGAACTTGCTGAAGTCAGGTTGGCGTTTCTCATTGAATGCATTACGCCCTTCCTGCCCCTCATCGGTCATATAAAACAGCATGGTGGCGTTACCGGCCAACTCTTGCAAACCGGCCTGACCGTCACAGTCGGCATTCAGTGCCGCTTTCAAGCAACGCAGCGCCATCGGGCTGTTTTGCAGCATTTCACGACACCAGCGCACGGTTTCTTTTTCTAACTCCGCCAACGGTACCACGGTGTTGACCAGCCCCATGTCCAGCGCGGCGGCGGCATCATACTGGCGGCACAGGAACCAGATTTCACGCGCTTTCTTCTGCCCCACGATACGCGCCATATAAGACGCGCCCCAGCCGCCGTCAAAGGAGCCGACCTTCGGACCTGTCTGGCCGAAAATGGCATTATCTGCAGCAATCGTCAGGTCGCACATCATATGCAGCACGTGGCCGCCACCGATCGAATAGCCCGCCACCATCGCCACTACCGGTTTGGGGCAGGTACGGATTTGACGCTGGAAATCCAGCACGTTCAGGTGGTGCACGCCGCTGGCATCTTGATAACCGCCGTAATCGCCGCGAACTTTCTGATCGCCACCGGAACAAAACGCTTTGTCACCCGCACCGGTGAGAATAATGGTACCGATACCGTCGTCGTAGCGCGCGTTACTCAGCGCGTCGATCATCTCTTTTACCGTTTGCGGGCGAAACGCATTGCGCACCTGCGGGCGGTTAATGGTGATTTTGGCAATACCGTCCGCCGATTTATGATACAGAATATCCTCAAAATCGCCGGTGCAGTCTTGCCAATCGATGGCGGCATAAAGCTGTTCTTCATTCGGATAAAGCATGTTCGGTTCCTTAACCTGGGTTAACGAGAAAATGGTGAAGCTGGTCGGCGAAATCCTGCGGATTGGCCAAATGCGCGTTATGCCCGGCATGCGGGATGGTACGCAGAGGCAACCCGGCTTCGCGCGCCAGACGTTGGAATTTAGGATCGTCGGCACCGCATAACACCTGCACTGGCAGCTTCAGTTGCTGGAGTTGGGGAACCAGATAAGGCTGGCAACCCAGCGAGGTGGCCTCCAGCATCGCCGCGACCGAGGGGCCATGGTTAGCGGCTCGCGCGTCAATCAAGGCATCACGGTGCACCTGGCTCATTTCACGAAATACCGGCTGTTGATACCAGTCGATCAATACCTGCTTGAGCGGCTCACTGCGAAAGCGTGCGGCCCAGAGTGCGTCTTGAACCCGGCGTTCACGGCGTAATGCCGCGTCAGGCAGGCCGGGGTTGCCCCCTTCAATCACGAGGCCTTGCAAGCCGCGCGTCTCTCCGTGGCAGGCATGATACATAGCAATACGGCCACCGAGCGAGTAGCCTATTAGCCAGTAGCGTTCGATATGATGCTGTTGTAAGGTTGCGCTGATTTGTCGGCTGACATCGGCAAAATCACGGCAAGCGTAACGGTCAGAATCGCCATGCCCCGGCAGATCGATCGCCAGCGACGGCCATTGTGGGCAGCGTGAGGCGATGACCCGCCATTCGTTGTTGTTGCCCAATAAACCGTGCAGCCACACCAACCACGGGCGATCGCCGGCGCCCTGTTGCAAAACGCGCGCGGCCAACATCAACACGCCGCCATGTGAGAAACCAAATGCTGTAGCGTCTCTGCACCGTCGGCCGGCGGTACCTGCACCTCAATCAGCGTCGCTCCGCTGTGGCGCCACCCTTGTTCCACCGCCTGTTGCAGTTGGCCCCAGTTTTCCGCCAGCGCATAATTCAGCTGAAACATCGCCGCAGCCTGGCTGAATGCGACATCCTGCGGCATACAATAAAAGCGATCACGTTCCTCTTGCGGTGTCGGCAGCAGCGAAAAGATTTGCCCGCCATTGTTATTCACCACGATCAACACCGTCGGCGCGGAGCATTGGCGCAGCAACGCCAGTGAATTGAGATCATACAACGCCGACAAATCGCCAATGATCGCCAACGTCGGTTTGGCGGTCGCTCGCTGCACACCGGCTGCGGTGGAGATCAGACCATCAATACCGCTGGCACCGCGATTGCTGAATACCGGATAACCGGCCGGCAACTGCGTGAGTGCATCAATCAACCGCACGATCAAACTATTGCCGAGAAACAGTTGGCCGTTTTCCGTCAGTAATTCCGGCAGACGATGCGCCACTAACGCCTCGCCAAAACGGTTGACCAAATAGCCGGCCGCCGTATCGAGGGCGTCATCGGCGATCGCGGCCAATTCTCCGGCCCACGGTGAACGCGGCTGAGCCGGATGCAAATCCAACCATTCGCCGACGCGTGCACGAATACGCCGGCCAGTATGCTGTGCCGGATCGCGTCGCCCTGTTACGTCATCAATCAGCCAATATTCCTCCGGCCGGCAATCCGCCTGCCATTGCAAAACGCGCTTACCGGTCAGGCTGCTACCGAACTGAATCACCAATTGCGCATCGGCCAGCAGCTTACGCGCCTGCGGTTGCGCCAACCACAAATCGGCGCACGGCAGCGGTTGACCCGTTTGTGACAACACATCACCGATCAACGGCCAGCCGAGCATCTCTGCCCATGCTGCCAATTGCTGCCCTTCTTCCGCACCCATGCGCCCGGCGACGACCACACCACGCTTCTGTCGCCAGAAGAACCAGTCAGGCTGTTTCAGTACCCCATGCGGATCCTGCTCGCGCAGCCACGGCTGATTACCTTGCCACCATGCCCCCAGCGCGGCGGACCAGTCAGCATAGTACTGGTCATCACCGCCGTATAACGGTTCGGCAAACGGGCAATTGATGTGCAATGCGCCATGCCGCAACTGCGCCATCGCGCTATCGACGGTAGAGACCAGCCAACTGGCGGGAATATCCGGCGTTGGGCGCGGTAAATCAATATGTTGTGTTGGATGGCTGGAATATAAACCGGTTTGGCGAATCGCCTGATTAGCACCGCAGTTAATCAATTCCGGAGGTCGATCGGCGGTCAAGAATACCAATCGTTCACCGGTCAACCCAGCCTCGATCAGCGAAGGATACAGGTTAGCTGCAGCGGTGCCAGACGTCACAATAACCGCCACCGGTTCGCGCGTGGCTTTTGCCAAACCCAACGCCAAATGACCCAACCCACGCTCATCAAAATGCGTATGGCAAATAAAAGACCTGTTAGCCGCCGCTGCCAGCGTCAACGGCGTTGAGCGCGATCCCGGGGCAATACAGACATGCCGTACCCCGTGCCGGGCCAGCGCTTCCAATAACAACGCTGCCCATCGGCGATTAAAAACACTTGTCGACATAGTACGCTCACAAGTCAAAATAAGAGGCGAGGCTTTAGGGAATAGCTTTAAAAAAGAGATTCGCCAAAAGTCATTAACCTGAATTATATAAGTAGTTATCTTTACGACTTTTGCGCCAGCGCAAAAATGCCGTTTATCGCGTGCTGGTGATAAACGCGGCCATGCCATTGTCGATCAACTATCTCACCGACAACAGTTTGATTTTGAATCAAAATATAAACACAAATACCACATTTATTTTACAGCCAGAAACATACACTGACACGCTCGCATCTTCAGTCGCTCTTTTCAGGCTGTAATAATGAACGCAACCCCGCCGCTTTATTTTCAATCTCCAGCCATTCTTCTGCGGGATCCGAACCACTGACAATGCCCGCACCGGCATACAGTTGCACACAGCAGTCATCAACCTGACAACAGCGCAGCGCTACACAGAATTCTGACTGCGACTGCGACAAGTAACCTGCAGAACCGGCATACCACCGGCGGGAAAACGGTTCATGTTCGGCAATAAACTCGCGCGCAGGCTGACGTGGCAAGCCGGCAACGGCCGCGGTCGGTTGCAAACGTTGCAGGCAATCCGCATCATCTGCCGCATTCAATTGACCTTCAATACAACGCCGGAGATGTTGCACCTTACGTAAGCGCACCACTTCCGGTGGCAGCACGTCCACCGCGCGGGCCCCCCCCTGCAACCGTTGACAGATATCGTCCACCACCAGCAGATTTTCATGCTGATTTTTGCCATCCGTCAGCAGCCATTGCGCCAGCAACTGCGCCTGATACGCATCCTGATGGCTGGCCACGGTGCCCGCTAGCGCCTCGGTCAATAACTGGCGTCCACGCCGCAGATAAAGGCGCTCCGGGCTGGAACCAAGAAAGGCCGAATCGGCGCTAAAACGCATCATGAAATGATAACAATGGTGATTAACCTGTCGGCTGGCTGCCATCAGCGCCGGCGCAGACAATGGATGGCGCAAACGCAGGCGCGTGCTGCGTGCCAACACCACCTTATCCATCTGCCGTAATTCAATGGCCTGTAACGCCTGTTTTAGCATGCTTTCCCAACCGCGGAAGTCAGGCTGATGCTGCACGCTTTGCACCTCGGCCTGCAACGGCGCAATCGGTTCTGGCGCGCTGAGTGTTGCAAACCAGGCGCGGGCTACGGCGGCATCTTGCCGCAGCGAAACCTCGGAAAACAGGTTGAGCGTCAGTGCCGTTTGATGATGACGCGTCAAAATCTCCAGACGCGGTAAAAACAGCGTTGAACGCGCGTCAAAACCATTCAGCCCCCACAGCCTGGCCGTAGGGTAACGACGCACAAAATCCTGCCCCATTGGCGGATCGGCAAACTGACATAATGCACCACAGACCGCGGCTTCTTCATGCTCATCACGATGACGCCAATAGAACTGCGGAAAGGCCCGTTGCGCGGCCAGCCAGGCTAACAGACTATCGCTTAGCCGCTGCGGCACGGGAAGGGAAAACTGGCGAAAACCAGGTTCATCGGGCACCTGCTGTTCCAACTGCTGGCTGAACCGCCGCAGCAATGTTGAAAGTTGTTCCACCACGACCTCTTTAACCAAACGTAATGTGGGGAATTATACGGTAAATCAACGATGACCGGCGGAAAAATAACGTCTGCCTCGTCATCATTCACACACAAAACAGTTTATCAAAACTAAAGGTTTTGAGTAAAAAACCAACAGCGCGCCATTAAAGGTCTATACTGATAGGCCATGTTCCTGCCTGTAATGAGCCCTCACCAGATCTCCCTGGTGCTGAAAACAGGATGCTCCCGCTATCCCAGCAGTGATGACCGGCTGCCTTTTTGGTCAGATGTAAGGAGCTTTTGTGTGAAAGAAAAATTAATCAATTGGCTAAACGATCGCCGCCATGGAAAGTGCGGAAAAACCCCTTTTTTTCGTCGCAACACCTCGCCACAAGAAAACTACGTCAGCAATATTAAGGCAGAACTGTTTTCCGTCGACCAGATGGAACGTTATGGCCACCGGCTCGCACGCTCTCACAAACTGGCAACGCGCAAGACGGCTTACCATTTATTAAAGCGTCTGGATGAGAACGAACAGGTACTGGCCGCCAGCTGTCGTCAACTCAGTAATGGTAACAAAGCCAGTATGACACCGGCTGGCGAGTGGTTACTGGATAACTATTATCTGATCGAGGAGCAAATCCGTGTGGTACGCCATCACCTGCCCAAAAACTTCGGCCGTGGCTTACCTCAGCTAGCGCCACCGCACAACTGCCCACGTATTTATGATATCGCCACAGAGGCCATTGCCCACGGCGACGGGCGCTGGGATGCCGAAAGTCTGACACGCTATATCGCCGCTTATCAACAAGAAGCGAATTTAACGCTTGGCGAACTGTGGGCACTGCCCGGCATGTTACGTTTGGCGTTGATAGAAAATCTGCGGCGCGTGGCGGTCGATGTCGCGCAGGCACAGCAGGAACGTAACCTGGCCGATAGCTGGGTGAATAACATGCTCGAAGCGGCGGAAAACGATCCGGCCAATTTGATCGTGGTGATCGCTGATATGGCACGCTCAAACCCGCCACGGAGCAGCGCCTTTGTCGCTGAATTGGTGCGCCGCCTGCAAGGCCATGGCACCATGTTAGCCCTGCCGTTGACCTGGGTGGAACAACGTTTAGCGGAAGTGAGCCTAACCTCCGATGAATTAATCCACCGTTTTAACCAACAGTTGGCGGTGAACCAACTCTCCGTGAGCAACAGCATTGCCGGTCTGCGCCAGCTCAGTGAGATGGACTGGGCCGAATTTGTCGAAACCATGAGCCAGGTTGACCAAACGCTGCGTGAAGATCCCGCAGGCGTCTTTCCGATGATGCATTTCGATACTCGCGATCATTACCGCCATGTTATTGAGATGCTGGCGCGCCATTGTGCGCTTAACGAGGTCGACGTTGCCAGGCAGGTGCTGAAAATGGCGTGCGCCGCTGCCGATGACGTCAACAGCGATCCGCGCCGTCATCATATCGGCTATTACCTGATTGACGATGGCCGCCCTGAGTTAGAACAACAGCTTGGGGTGCAACTTGGCCGAATCACTCGCCTACGCCACGCGCTGAGCCAGGCGCCGTTACTGTCATGGCTTGGCAGTCTGAGCCTGCTGATCACCGCCGGGGGCGCTATATTATTGCGCCACAGCTATCAAAGCGGCGTCGGTTGGCTGGGTTTGCTATTGCTGTTAATTCCGTTAGCGATCGTGTTGAGTCAGTTTGTGTTAAACGTACTGAGTGAAATCACCACTCGCAGCCGGGCGCCGCAACCGTTGCCCAGATTGGATTTCTCCTGCGGTATTCCTGCGGAATTTCGTACGCTGGTGGTCATTCCGACGCTGATAAACAGTAAAAGCGCCATAGATAAACTGGTTAATACCCTTGAGGTCTGTTATCTGGGGAATGCAATGAAGCATCTGCACTTTGCCTTGCTCACCGACTTTCACGACCACGCGCAGGCACTGCATCCAGACGACGATGCCTTGCTGGCCTATGCCGAACAACAGATTCGCTCGCTAAATTCGCGTTATGCCACTGATAACGTTAGCCATTTCTTTCTTTTTCACCGCGATCGCCAATGGAATGAACAACAAGGCGTGTGGATGGGCTACGAACGCAAGCGTGGCAAACTGAATGCGCTCAATGACTGGTTACGCAACCGCAACGATGCCTTTTCGGTAACATTGGGTGAAGGCAAAGAAGTCCTGAAAAACGTTAAGTACGTTATCACGCTCGACGGCGATACCGTCATGCCGCGAGATTGCGCGCATCAGTTGATTGCCGCGATGGCGCACCCGCTCAACCAGCCTCAGTACGATGCCAAACAGCGTCGTGTCGTGGAAGGTTATGCCATTCTGCAACCGCGTATGGCGGAAGAAATCCCTCGCTATGGTCAAGGCCGTTACGCCGCGCTGTGTAGCAGTACCCCGGGCAACGATCCTTATACCCTGATGTCATCGGATATTTATCAAGATTTATTCGGTGAGGGCTCGTTTGTCGGTAAAGGTATTTATGACGTTGATGTTTTCTCGCATAGCCTCAGGGGGAGCTGCCCCGAAAATTTGGTGCTGAGCCATGATTTGCTCGAAGGTTGCTACGCTCGCTCTGGCTTGCTAAGCGACGTTCTGTTGTATGAACAATATCCCAGCAATTATCTGGTTGATGTTGCGCGCCGCTCACGCTGGATTCGTGGCGACTGGCAACTGCTGAACTGGCTGATGCCACGCGTCGTTACTGAAGAGGGCAAGCGCAGCACTAACCCGCTGAGCACCTTGTCACGCTGGAAACTACTCGATAACCTGCGTCGCAGTTTGGTCGCGCCGAGCCTGTTGATTTTGCTGTTCTGCGGCTTTATCTGGCTGCCGGGTACGCGCTATTGGCTAGGGGTGTTCGCCATTATTCTGCTGCTGCCTTCGCTGCTGGCGCTGTTGCAAGACCTGCTACGCAAACCGTCGCGGCAACCGCTGCTGCAACATGGCCGTCTGGCATTGAAAGGGACACTGCGGCGCGTATCGCAAGTTGGGTTGCGTTTAGCGACGCTGCCACACGAAGCTACTTATAGCTTGAAGGCTATCGGCGTGACCCTGTGGCGGCTGCTGGTCAGTAAACGCCATCTGCAAGAGTGGACCAGTTTCGATCAGAGCCAGGATAAGCTGAATATTACCCCGCTCAACTTTTATCGCCATATGGTGATTAACCCGTTCGCGGGCGCGTTGTTGTTGCTGTTCACCGGGTTGTATAACCCGATGGCGCTGATCATTAGCGTGCCATTCGCGGCGCTGTGGCTGCTGGCACCGTACTTGCTTTATACCCTCAGCCGAACGCCTCAACGCAGTAAAACCGTATTAGATGGGCAACAGCGGCGTTTTTTACGCCGCACCGGGCGCGAGACCTGGGACTTTTTTGCCACCTTCGTCAATCAACAGGAAAACTGGCTGCCACCGGATAACTATCAAGAGACGCCGGAGCCAGTGGTAGCTCACCGTACCTCGCCAACCAATATCGGTTTGTCACTGTTGGCTAACCTGACTGCCTATGATTTTGGCTATATCACGCTCAGCGCCGCGCTAAAGCGCACCGAACTCACGCTGAATACCTTGGATCGCATGGAGCATTATCGCGGCCATCTGTATAACTGGTATGACACCCGCACACTTGAGCCACTCAATCCGCGCTACGTCTCGAGCGTTGACAGCGGTAACTTCGCCGGGCATCTGCTGACGCTGAGCGCCGCTCTGCCCGGTCTGATGCATCAACCAATAATCGATCCGCAACAAGTGCTGAACGGGCTGGAAGACACGCTTGAACTCTTGGAGTTGCAGTGGGGAGAAGCCGCACCCAGCGCGCTCGCCAAACTGCGTAAACATTGGCAACAGGCGGGAAATACCCGCCCGGCCGCCTTGCTCGGCGAATTGAATGCCATGCGCCAACTCTGCAACAGTCTGCAGGAAGCGGCGCAGGCTCACCATCAAGATACCCTACGCTGGGCCAGCGCGCTGCATCAACAGCTTACTGATTTATGCCAAGAGTGGAGCCAGTGGTACAGTTGGCTTAGCGACAACATGCCTGAGCTGGAACAATTACCCAGCCTCTGCTGGCTGGCAAATCCACCGCAGCAATTAACGCTGTCACCAGAACAAAAAAACCAACTGGCTAGCGCCAGCGCCTTGGCTGAACAACGGCTCCGCGACTTGACGAAGTTGCAGCAACGGCTTGAGCAGATGGCGCAAATGGATTTCCATTTCCTCTATGACTCCGCGACCCATTTATTAACCGTCGGCTTTAATTGCGATCTCAATCGCGCCGATAACGGTAAATACGATTTGCTAGCCTCGGAAATCCGCCTCACCAATTACGTCGCCATCGCCACCAATCAGGTTCCGCAACGCAGTTGGTTCGCACTAGGCAGGCTATTCACGCAGATCGATAACGAACCGGCTCTGATGTCATGGAGCGGTTCGATGTTTGAATATCTGATGCCGCAGTTGGTGATGCCCGCTTACCCCGACTCATTGCTGGTTCAAATGTGTCGCGCGGCGGTAAAACGGCAAATCGCCTGGGGCCAGGAGCGTGGTGTGCCGTGGGGCATTTCTGAGTCCGGTTATTTTGGCTTTGACGCCCAACAAAACTATCAGTATCACGCGTTTGGCGTTCCCGGGTTAGGCCTACGGCGGGGCTTGGGCGACGATATGGTGATCGCTCCTTACGCTACGCTCATGGCGCTGATCGTCGATCCTGACAGTGCCTACCTCAATCTGTTGGCGCTCGAGAAAAACGGTGCCAAGGGGCAGTATGGCTACTATGAAGCGCTCGATTACACCACCTCGCGCCTTAGCCGAGGACAACTGTATGTGATTGTCCGTTCTTACATGGCACACCATCAGGGCATGGGTTTTCTGGCGCTGTCGCATCTGTTATTGGATGCGCCGATGGTGGAACGCTTTGCGCAATATCCGGCCTTCCAGGCGACGCGGCTACTGTTGCAAGAACGGGTGCCCGATGCGGTAGAACTCTATAGCACTCGCCGCCATTTCGAAACGCACGACGGCACGCTCAAACCAGCCAATTTCAGCGCGCGTGAATTTAACCGTGTCGATTCACCGATCCCCGAAGTTCAACTGCTGTCCAACGCCAATTATCACCTGATGCTGACCCAGGCCGGCGGCAGCTACAGCCACTGGCGCAACCTGGCGCTAACGCGCTGGCGTGAGGACAGCACGCGCGATAATTGGGGCGCATTCTGTTATCTGCGCGATACCCAAACCGGTGAAATCTGGAGTAACACCTGGCAACCGGTCGGCGGGGCGGCGACGGGCTATCGTGCCGTGTTCAATGACGCAGGCGCAGAATTCCAGCGGCATCAAGGCCTGTTACAGATGAAAACGCAGGTTGTGGTGTCGCCAGAGGATGATATCGAACTGCGACGCATCACATTGGTCAACCATGGCAAACACCCCCGCACGCTGGAAATCACCACCTATGCAGAAGTCGTGCTGGCCCCCGCCAGTAATGATTTGGCTCACCCGGCATTCAGCAATCTATTCGTACAAACCGAGTTACTGCCAGAACAACACGCGATTTTATGCCATCGCCGCCCGCGCGAACCGAAAGATAACTCACCGTGGCTGCTGCATATGATGACGGTGCAAGGGCAAAGCAGCCAAACCTCATTTGAGACCGATCGCGCTAAATTTATTGGCCGTGGCCGTTCGCCAGCCAATCCTGTCGTGATGCATCAAAGTGAACCATTGAGCAATACGGCGGGGCCGGTACTTGATCCGATCATTGCCATCCGCCATCGGGTACAACTCGAGCCACATGTGCCGTTGACGTTGGATATTTTCTACGGCGTCTGTGAGGATCGCGCCAGTAGCCTCGCGATGTTGGAAAAATACCGCGACCGGCATCTTGCCGATCGTATCTTTGAGTTGGCCTGGTCACACAGCCAAGTGGTATTACGCCAGATCAACGCCAACGAAGAAGATGCCAATCTGTTTAACCGGTTGGCCAGCGCGGTAATTTTCCCTACACAGGAAATGCGCGCCGCCAGCGCTGAGATCATCCACAACCGTCGTGGTCAATCCGGTTTATGGGGGCACTCGATCTCTGGCGATCTGCCGATCGTACTGGTGACCGTCACCGCTAGCGAAAATATCAGGCTGGTACAACAGCTGATCCAAGCACACAACTATTGGCGCTTGAAAGGGTTGCGGGTCGATTTGGTGATCCTCAATGAGGATGCTGGCGGTTATCGCCAAGAGTTACAAAACCAAATCATGGGGCTGATCGCCGCCGGGCTGGAAGCTCAGACCGATAAGGCCGGGGGAATTTTTGTCCGTACCAGCGAACATATGTCCCCCGAAGACCGCACACTGTTGTTTAGCGTGGCGCGAATTTATCTTGATGACCAACGCGGCGGGCTAACTGAACAGCTCAACCAACGGCTACAAATGCCTCAAACCTTGCAACAACCGCTGGGCCCACCAACGGCATCGTCTACACTGGTGTTGGATAAACAGCCTCAGCGCAATCTGCATTCTCCGCAGTCACCTTCATTCGGCGATCTGCAATTCTTTAACGGTATAGGGGGCTTCGCCAAAGACGGCCGTGAATACCTCATCGCATCGAACGAAAGTAAGGTTACCCCCGCCCCGTGGTCGAATGTGATCGCCAATTCCCTGTTCGGAACGGTGATTTCAGAAAGTGGCCAGGCTTACACCTGGTATGAAAACGCCCATGAATATCGGCTAACGCCGTGGGACAACGATCCCGTCAGCGATCGCAGCGGCGAGGCCTTTTATCTGCGCGATGAAGAAAGCGGCCATGTCTGGTCGCCCACTCCCCTACCCGCCAGCGGCCGTGGCCATTACTTAACCCGCCACGGCTTTGGGTACAGCATTTTTGAGCACCGAGAAACCGGTATCGACAGCCAGTTCACCGTGTTGGTCGCCAAAGATGCTCCGGTCAAATTATTCCTGTTGACGCTGACTAACCACTCCGGCCGAACGCGCAAGCTGTCGGCCACCGGCTATATGGAGTTTGTACTCGGTGATTTACGCCAGAAATCCGCTATGCACGTGGTGACGCGCGGCTCCGAGCGTGAAAACGGTAAAGCAGTGCTGGCAACCAACCACTACGGTAGCAGCGGTTCTGAGCGCACCGCTTTCTTTGGCGTGACCGGTGCTCATTGCTCAATTACCGGCGACCGCCGTGAATTTATCGGCCGTAACGGCTCATTGGCTAATCCAGCGGTATTGAAACTGCGCCGCCTTTCCGGCAAAACGGGAGCCGCACTGGATCCGTGTGGTGCGGTGCAGTCAGCGATCGAACTGATCGATGGCGATCAGCGCAGTTTTGTCTTTGTGCTTGGTTTGGGGCAAAACGCCGAGGAGGCGGAAAACCTGCTGCACCATTATTTGCAAGAAGAAGCGTTACAGGAACAACGTCAACAGGTTCAACAATACTGGGATGAGATACTGGGCAAAGTGCAGATCGAAACGCCACTGCCGGCGGTAAACCTGCTGGCCAACGGCTGGCTGCTGTATCAAACGCTGTCCTGCCGTATCCAGGCACGGAGTGGTTATTATCAATCTGGCGGCGCGTTTGGCTTTCGCGATCAGCTCCAGGATACCCTAGCGTTAACCCACGCTCTCCCACAGCGCATGCGTGAACAGATTCTACTGTGTGCCTCGCGTCAGTTCGTTGAGGGCGATGTGCAACACTGGTGGCATCCGCCGCAAGGCAATGGGGTGCGCACCCGCTGTTCTGACGATTATCTGTGGCTTCCACTGGCAATTTGCCATTACCTTGATGCCACCGACGATCACGCTATTCTGGAAGAAGAAGTGGAGTATCTGCAAGCGCGTAAACTGGCTCCGGGCGAAGAGTCTGCTTATGAGCAACCGTCCGCCAGCGGCAAGAAAGAAACGCTATATCAACATGGTGCTCGGGCAATAGAACACGGCTTAACCTTTGGTGAACACGGCCTGCCGCTAATGGGCGCCGGTGACTGGAACGACGGGATGAATATGGTCGGGCTGGAGGGGCGCGGCGAAAGCGTCTGGCTGGGCTTCTTCTTATTCCACATATTGCAACGCTACGGCAAGCTGGCCGCCAATCGTAACGACAATCGGCTGGCAACCTTGTGCCGCGAGCAGGCAGCGACGCTGAAAAAAAACCTGCACGATCACGCCTGGGACGGTGAATGGTATCGCCGTGGGTATTTTGACAGTGGGGAACCGCTCGGTTCGCATCTGGCGGCCGAATGTAAAATCGACGCCATCGCGCAAAGCTGGTCGATTTTGTCCGGCGGCGGTGATGAACAACGCAGTCAACAGGCCATGGCATCCCTCGATCGGCATCTGGTTGACGATCGGGCTGGGTTAATCAAGCTGCTGACACCGCCGTTCGATGGCAACGGGCCAAACCCCGGTTACATTCGTGGCTATCTGCCAGGCGTGCGGGAAAACGGTGGGCAGTATACGCACGGTGCAGTATGGGCGGTGATGGCCTTCGCTGAGATGGGCAATATTGAACGCGCTTGGGAACTGATGGCGCTGATCAACCCTATCAATCACAGTTTAGATGCCGCCGCCGCCGAGCGTTATAAGGTCGAGCCCTATGTGGCAACGGCGGATATTTATGCGGTAGAACCCCACATCGGCCGTGGCGGCTGGAGTTGGTACACCGGCTCCGCAGGCTGGATGTACCGGTTAATCGTTGAATCACTGCTCGGCCTGAAACGTCACGGTTCAACATTGACCATCACTACCCGGTTGCCAGCCAATTGGCCTTCTGTGACGTTGCATTATCGTGAAGGCAGCAGCCATTATCACATTACGGTGCGACAAGGAGATGGTGAGGAACAAGTGAGCATTGATGGTGAGGTACAAACCGAGGCGGTGATCCCACTGCGTGATAATGGCGAAAACCATCAGGTAGACGTGCTGTTATCTGCAAAGTGATGACCTATCGCACTGGCGAAACGACAAGGGGGCGTAGATACGCCCCCATGCACGTGAAGAGTGGCATTGTCCAATGCTATAGCGAAACCTGAGCGGCAGCGCGTTATTTGCGCGCCAGCAACAGCCCGAAGACCAATCCGAGCGTGGCGCCGATCCCCACCCCCTGCCACGGTTTTTCGCGCACGTAATCATCGGTGCGGGAAGCCACTTCTTTGGCTCGCGCATAATAGGTTTCAGAGGTACCGTTCAGGCGCGATTTCACCTCCTCTACTGCCTGTTCCGCACGGGATTTAATCTCGATATACGCGTGGTCGGCGCGGTCGCCGGAATATTTCAGCACCTCTTCCAGCGTATCCGTCAGCATACGCAGATCATCATCCAGGGTAGTTTGATTCTCGTCCCGATTTGTCGCCATCTCGCGTTCTCCTTATTAAAGGCCATCACCGAATGGTAACTATAGACAACAACCGCACGCCATTGCCATCAGAATTAAGGTTAAAAAACCCCTTCTGCTTAGGCATCCCCACCGCTTTGTCGGGCGGGCACGGTTGACGTGCTTCGACCTCCGCGCGACGCTAGCCACAATCCGCTATTTTTCATTGCGTAACCGAACAGCAGCCCCACTAGCAACGAAAGCGTCACCAATCGCCAGTCTCCCTCAGCGGCAAAAGTGGCGCAAGCACCGATAAAGGTGCCAGGCACAAAGCCCAGCCATTGCTGCCGCGCCTGGATACACATCAAAAATGCCACGACGCCGGTGAGCAGATATCCTAGCAAACTCCAGGCCGGTTCCAGCGCACTGCCCAGAATGATAGCCATCGCCCAGAAGATACCGCTGCAGCAGGTCAGCGTACTGATTGCCAGCCCCTTTACCCCGCCCTGTGGGCAGGCGAAATACGCCGTGCAGCCCAAAAAGCCCGCCCAACTGATCAAGCCTAAACTGACCGCCACCCAGCCCCAAATGCCGGAAAGTATGCCGGTGGTGATGGCTATGGCAAAAATAACGTTCATAAAACCGACTCGTAAGAAAAGAAGCCGCGCAGTGTACCCGAAAACTGGGGTTATTTTGTGACCAATATCACTAAATGAATGTAATTAGGGAAAGGCTAATTCTGAAAGTTAAAGATTAATCACAAAAAAAACCAGCGTGCAAGCACGCTGGAAATGACACACAACAACACCAGGGAAATCGTCGGTCGTACATTTACATCAATAATAGATTCTTAGCGCGGAAAACCCGCTCGTGTTACCAGTAAGCCCAAAGCTAGGCAAACCAACGTACTGACCAGGAATAACAGGTTAACCGCCAGTTGCAAACTTGCCTGGTCGATAACCACACCCAACAGGATAGGTACCCAGTTGGCAATATAGGCAATAACATAAAACAACGAAATCAATCTTGCGTGGCTAGATTTCGGTGAAATAACGTTCACCAAGGTTGCGCTACCGACAAAAATAGCCCCGTAGGCATATCCGGCTATCAGCATGCCAACGCTAGCCAATCCTAAAGAATGAATCTGTATCGCGGCAGCAAACACCACCACCGATAACGCCTGCGCTAAGCAGCCAAACATCAGCGAATGACGCGCGTTAATTCTGCGGCTCAGTATCTGGCTGATGCCAGCAATCACTAAATAGACCGCAATCACATAGCCATAAATGCCACGGCTGTGCATACCTAATAATTTTTCTGCCACACTCGGGCCAATCGCCAAAATACTCGCAGCCACCGCCCAGCATATAAACAAGGCACCGGCACACAGGAAAAATCGACTTCCCGTCGCCTGCAATCCCTCCGCTAGCGAGCCCTTTTCTGCCGGTTGCGCTTCACTTGGCGTCGCGTTTACCGGCGTCGCCACCACATCACGCGGCCATTTGAGCGTCACGCCTAATGCGGCCACCGCAGCCACTGCCATAATAATCATGAACGGCAATGACGTGGTATGAAACCCGGTTTGCAACGCAATGCCGCTGAATATCGGCCCCAGCGCCAAGCCCATCGTGAACGACAAGGTGGCAATCAAGGCGGCATTTTTTCCGCCATCTTTTGGCCCGAAACGCACCAATGCAATGTTGGCCGCCCCGGTTAATGCGCCGGTTCCGATCCCCGCCAGCAGACGCGCCATGAACATCATCCAAAACGAATCCGCCATTGAGAACAACAACGCCCCAGCTAGCACCACCAGCAATGCCGGTACGATCATGCTACGCAGATCGTTTACCTTGCCGGCCATATTGCCAACACCAAATAGCGAAATCAGCACCCCAGCAGCATAAGCACCGTAAATCATTGTCAGGCTGACCGAGGTCAGGCCCAACTGATGCTGATAAAGCGGATAAAGCGGCGTCGGCGCACTGCTATTGAGCAATGCCGACATTAACGCCAGGGCTAAAAACAGCAAAATGGCAACATGCGATGTGCCCACATTCGCTTTAGCAGCGTCATCAACCGCCAAACTATCAGACATTATTTTCTCCCAGAACAAATCGGCTCTCAGCCTTAATCAATCCGGATCCTGAAAAACCAAACTCTATCAGGAAACGCATTTATCATACCGTTCTGGAATAACACTCAAAATAGCCAAGAATGCATCACGGTGATTCATTAATGCATTAATGTATCTGCATTATTACTGGCTTAGCACAATAAGCCTAGAAAACGCATTGGACAAATTAAGCATAAGATATAAGCAAATGTTATTTCACCTAACGTTAAATTGCCTCGGCCTTACGTACTTTCCCCGGCGCGCGTCGCATAATGGCAAAGCCGCCCGAAAGAATAATTAACGCCATGCCGATAGCCGCGATATACGACAGTTTTTCATTAAACAGCAGAAAACCAAGTAGCGTCGAAAAGATAATCGTACTGTAGGAAAGAATACTGACAATAACCGGATTACCGCTGCCGTAGGCGCGCGTCATGGCGATTTGCCCTAGGCTACCGAAAATACCGATGGCGCACACATTAAGCAACATCACCGCATCCAAGGCGGTAAACCCTGTTGCACCCGCCATTACCAACCCGACCAAGGTTCCTATTAACGAAAAATAGAATACCACGCGCAACTCAGGCTCACCGGTTCGAACCAACTTACCGACGTTAAAATACGCCAGCGCAGTCAACAACCCGGATAATAAACCAACCAATGTGGCGCTATAAGCTTCGTGCGGCATATCTGGCCGTAATAACACCACAATCCCAACAAATCCCAACAACACAGAAAATAACAATTTGCCGGTTAATTGACCTTTGGCGGTGATAAACGTAATCACTGATTGGAAGATAGGACTGGTGTAACCTAGCGTGGTCGCGGTCGCAATGGGCAAATTGATCAACGCGTAAAAACCGCAATACATTGCCGCATTGCCGATGGCGGCACGTTTCATGTGCAAGCCAACATGACGCGTACGGAAGCCAATATTTTTAATTTTAATCAATACTGCGACAATCAACACGTTAATAAACGAGCGATAAAAAATAAGTTCGAAGAAACCGACCTTCGACGAGGCCAGTTTTATGCTGGCTCCCATCAGCGCAAAAAACACGCTGGCAACCAACATCCACAAAGCAACCATAACACCCTCTGATAGCGGCCTGGAAAGACCGCACTCCCTTGAAGCTAAAAAATACTCTGGCGATCTAAGCCCTAATTAATTCGAGTGACTTAAGGTGTTCGGCCTGCTCTCAGACACAGAGAAAAACGCGCTGCACGGAAGCTACGAACATAGCCAACTAAGCGGCAACCTGAAGTATGTCAGGCATTTTCAATTATTTGTTGGCACTCACCGTTAAGGGTTTATTGTCTGCACAAGCAAAAAACACCAGCATTTCTGCGCCTTCCGCACCGGACGTGCCTTGATGCACAATATCTACCGTGTCGGTAAACGAATCACCTTGCTTAAAGGTTTTATTTTCACCGGTCTTTTCCACGGTCAATGAAACGCTACCTCCGGTCATATATACCGCGCTGATACACGGGTGCGTATGCCAGGCCAACACTTTGTTCGGCTCGACCGTCACTTTCAACATGGTAATTTGCGCAGCCCCGGCGGGATAATGTCCATACGGCGTACCTTCCCATGAGGTTTCCGTTTTCAACAATGTCTCTTTGTTGATCCCTTCACCGTGATCCTCTGCTGCCTGCACGCTGCCGCAAATTGCCATGATGACGGACAACACTATAATTTTATGCATTTTATTATCACTCCGTGACGGTTGTTCATTAACACCACTGAATAATGTTACACCAAGACACCATTAAATAACCCATCCTGCCGCAGGCTCGCCACCAGAGTTTCTCTGCGGCAGGTCATCACCTTACAGCGTTTTAATACGCTGCTCATATTCTACGATACTCTCAGCATAGTAACGATTAGGCGCGACATGATTGCCTACCCGCATTTCAATCAGATACGGGCCATCATGTGCTGCCGCTGCCGTCAAGGCGTTATCCAACTCCTCTAATGTTGATGCGCTGGCCGCCGCGACGCCAAGGCTCTGAGCAAAAGCCCGCCAATCATGGTTTGGCAACACCGTGTAGTCGGCAGAAATCCCGCGATTTTGTAGCGTATCAATGTGCATCGCACCGTGCGCACAGTTATTCATCACCACAAAGGTCATTTTTATGCGATAACGCGCCGCCGTCTGAATTTCCATCCCGTGCATCAGCATACAACCATCGCCCGTCACCACCAGACAGTCACGGTGTGGCGCAGCGAGCTTGATGCCAATACCAGCACAAATCGCCCAGCCCATCGGTGCCAATGAGCTGGAGGTGTGATAATCACCACAACCGCTGCTTTGCCAGTGGTGCGCCATGAAAATCCGGTGTGCACCGGAATCGACCACCACATTGGTATCAGCCGCCGTGCGGCGACGCAGATGTTTAATGGCATCGCCGGGATACATGTTGGCCTCCCCCAGCGCTTCGCGTGCAGGCAGATCTGACGGTGTTTGTTCCAGCGGCAGTTGACTGACGTGCTCCATCCATTGTTCGCGTAATTTATTAACGCAGGCTAAATGTGCGTCGTCATCCGCTACCGCATCCAGTAACCGTTGTAGCGCGCCGGTCAGGTTGGAGAAAATCTGCACCTCCGGTTGATAATGCGAACTGACTTTATCGAAGTCTTCATCAATCACCACCAGCGTTTTCGTTCCGTGCAGTTTCGGGTTCCAGTTTAGGCTATCGCGTTGGCTCAGATCGCAGCCCAACACCAATAATACGTCCACCCCATCACCGTTAATGGTTTCCACCGCACGGGTATGCCCGGCAAAACCGTACAGCCCCAATGCCAACGGGTGTTTTTCGGGAAACGCGCCTTTACCAGACAGCGTCGTCGCCACCGGTAAACGGTACTTCTCTGCCACTCGCAACAACAACTCTGCATCTTGCGGGTTATTGACCCGGCTACCGACCAGACAGGCAATGTTAAGACCGCGCAGTACATAGTCGTCCAACACGCTATCCAGCGCCGCGTCATCCACCGCGGTTTCACGGCACAACGGCGTGCGTTGCGGTTGCGCCGGTGGCTTATCCTGCAACGGTTTCTTTTGCATATCGACCGGTACGCTAAGGTAGGCACGGCCTTTACGCTGGCTGTTCAGGCACGACAGGCTGCGACGCAATTCATGCTGCAACGTAAGGGGGTTTTTGACCTCAATCGCGGCTGAAAGCAACGGCTTAACGATCGTCAGTTCATCAATACCGCTGTTGCTGCCGTCCTGGAATGCCCCTTGGGCTTCGTGATAGGTCGCAATACCGCCGGCCAGATACAGCACCGGGATTTTATCGGCCTGTGCCGCCGCCATCGCAGGCAAAAAATTCATGGTGCCGGGGCCGGAGATACCCAGACACACGCCAAATTTCCGACTCGCACGCGCATAGCCATCCGCCATGAAACCACAGGCGGTTTCATGCGCGCCGACAATCCCGGCAATAGCAGAGCGTTCTATCGATTTAATCAGGGGATAAACTAATTTGCCGGGCACCAGAAAGATATGCTGAATACCACGCGCTTCGAGCGTCTGAATAATCACATCGGCGTTATTTTTATCTGCAACCTTGGCATCGGCAGACGCAATAACGCTGACACCGTCCGCCGTCGCTAACGCAACGGAGGGATACATATTCTCTGCCTGAGACTCCATTTTTGAATGTCCAATCATGATAGGAAGTGCGAGCGAATCCCATCAGGCGGTAACGCCCGCAGAGACCGGCTCTTATGAAATGTGTGCCCACTCACAACAAGGCGTGGATTAGCATAAGGATTGATAAGTAAAAATAAAGATGCAAAATTGCGTCACAATGATGCAATTATTCATATTATGAAACATAATAAATAATTATGATACGGGTGCCTCATTTTAGCGTAAATCAGGCGCCTAGCGGTAGGTTTTCTCTACCGCTCACACCTGTAAACGGCTACCACAAAGGAAACCGCAAATGAACTGGGATGATGCACGCTTCTTCCTGGCTGTAGCTCGCTGCGGCACTCTTCGTAAAGCCGCTCAAGAGCTTCATGTCGATCAAGCCACGGTTGGGCGGCGCCTTGCCGCCTTTGAAGAGGTGTTGGGTTCAAAATTATTTATTCGCACGCCGAAAGCGTTTTCTCTCAGCCCCTTGGGCGAGGAGATGCTGGCCGACGTGATAAACATGGAGAACGCGGTACAGGCTATCGGTCGCAAAGCCACCAGCGGCGACGAGAGTCTCTGCGGTAATGTCCGTATCGCCACCACCGACACCATGGCCGAAACTTTCGTCATCCCCGCGTTACGAAAATTGCGTGACCAGTATCCACTGATTACCGTTACCCTACTGACGGCGGTAAATATTTCTGATATCTCCTATCGCGGTGCCGATCTGGCCATTCGTGGCGCTCGCCCTGATTCCGATGAGTTGATCATCAAACGGTTGGCAACCATCGAAATGGGGTTATACGCCACGCAGGAATACCTCGATAAACACGGTGAGCCCGTCAAAGGCGAACATTTACGCGGGCATGATTTGCTGATGTTCCCGCGCGAACTGGTGCCACGCCACTGGCAAAGTTTTTGTGGCGAAACGCTGAACAATCCCAACGTGGTACTGCAATGCAACTCACAGCTGTTGTTACGCTCGGCGACCCGTAACGGGCTGGGTATTGGCCTGCTATCTTCATTTCTTGCGGATAACGATCCAGATTTAGTGCGCATCTTCCCCGATCGGCAAGATTGGGTGGATATTTGGCTGGTATTACACCCGGATCTACAGCGCGCCGCGCGGGTACGTGCGGTGGTCACGGCATTAGAAGAAGCGTTCAAAACCTACCCGGAATGATGGTGGCAAAATACTCTGTCATGTCGGTCAACCACAACGGTGTACTGGCTCGGGTCGAACATGTTCGCCCCCTACGATTGGCACCGTGCCCACATTAATGCTCTTCTGACAACAGCGCATCCACTCACCGCGTAGGGGCGTGGCACGCCGCGCCCGGTTGCTTGATGCCAAATACTGAATACTGGCCGGCCACGACGGTTAAGTGACAAGCTAACAATTCCAATTACCTGGCGACATTGGCTTTAAACCATCGCGAATCTGCTCCGGTTCGGGGGGTTGACCTTGAGCGCATCATGGGCTGCCGAGCAAAGCAGCGGCGTCAGGGGCAATCGGCCATGGATGGCCGATTGAGGCGAGACTGGCAGGGACGCCAGTCGTAGGCGCCCCGTCCGACGACGATGACGCAGCGAGGGAACCGGCGAAGCCGGCAGACCATGTTAAGCCGGGCGCGGGTGTCGGGGCCGCGCCTACGGCCCTGACAATGGCCTAATTCAGAGGAAGAAAAGGAAGTTCGGTGCTGATAAGGCCATTAAAGGAAGCCAGCGTTACACAATACTCTTTTATACCGTTCAACCTTAACGCTGTGCTCAACTCGGGTCGAACATGTTCGCCCCCTACGATTGGCACCGTGCCCACATTAATGCTCTTCTGACAACAGCGCATCCGCTCACCGCGTAGGGGCGTGGTTACAAAATAATCTGTCATGTCGGTCAACCATAACGGTGTACTGGCTCGGGTCGAACATGTTCACCCCCTACGATTGGCACCGTGCCCACATTAATGTTCTTCTAACAACAGCGCATCCGCTCACCGCGTAGGGGCGTGGCACGCCGCGCCCGGTTGCTTGATGCCAAATACTGAATACTGGCCGGCCACGACGGTTAAGTGACAAGCTAACAATTCCAATTACCTGGCGACATTGGCTTTAAACCATCGCGAATCTGCTCCGGTTCGGGGGGTTGACCTTGAGCGCATCATGGGCTGCCGAGCAAAGCAGCGGCGTCAGGGGCAATCGGCCAGGGATGGCCGATTGAGGCGAGATTGGCAGGGAAGCCAGTCGTAGGCGCCCCGTCCGACGACGATGACGCAGCGAGGGAACCGGCGAAGCCGGCAGACCATGTTAAGCCGGGCGCGGGTGTCGGGGCCGCGCCTACGGCCCTGACAATGGCCTAATGCAGAGGAAGAAAAGGAAGCTCGGTGCTGATAGGGCAATTAAAGTAAGCCAGCGTTACACAATACTCTTTTATACCGTTCAACCTTAACGGTGAACCTAGCGCGGGTCGAACAGGTTTGGCACCGTGATCGAACTAACACTCATTTGGCAACATCGTCCCAAAACTGCCACTGACGCTGGACAAAAAAAATGCCGACCGGTAAAACCGATCGGCATTCTCATTGCTGACTTGCCGTGTTTGATTAGAACATTGGTTGTGCCATCTGCACCAACGTAATCAGCGGTTGCGGATAGATACCCAAAATCAATACCAGCGCGGCAGAAATCAAGACGACCACGCCACCCGCGGTTAAAGCCCAATTGTTCGGCGTGTCACGCGACAGCGTTTCCGGCGCGCTCAGGAACAAACTGACGGTCACACGCAGGTAGTAATACAAACCAATCGCACTCCCTAGCACCACTGCCCCCGTCAACCACCACAGATGCGCACTGACGCCCATCGCAATCACGAAGAACTTACCAATGAAGCCCAACGTCATCGGGATACCGGCCAGCGACAACATCATGACCGTCATCACCGCCGACAAAATAGGCTTATGCCAGAACAGACCACGGTAGGAGAACAACGAGTCAGCATCAGGCCCGCGGTACGGGCTGGACATCAGGCTCACCACGCCAAACGCGCCCAAGCTGCTGAACAGATATCCCGCCAGATAAACACCGGCGGTTTCCAGCGACAGTTGATGGGTTTGTACCGCAACTAATGCGACCAACAGATAACCCAAATGCGCGATCGATGAATACCCCAGCAGACGTTTGATATTGGTCTGGCTGATCGCCATCAGGTTACCGAACAGAATCGAACACACGGCGATAATTGACAACACCATACGCAGCGCTTCGTTATCGGCGGCTGGCGCATACAGGAACAAGCGCATGACCACCGCAAAAATAGCGATCTTGCTGGCGGTCGCCAAGAAGGTTGAAACCGGTGCCGGTGCGCCCTGATAAACATCCGGCGTCCACAACTGGAACGGCACCAGCGACAGTTTGAAACCCAGACCGACGATCATCATGCCCATACCCGCTAGGATCAACGGTTGATGCATCATGTTTTCGCCCAAGCTCTTACCCAAACCGGCTATCGACAGATCGCCCGACTCGGCATACAGCAATGCCATGCCGAACAGCAAGAAACTGGACGCAGCGGCAGACAACAGCATGTACTTGATCGCGGCTTCTAACGGACGTTTCTGACGGTATGCATACCCCACCAGACCGAACAACGGCAGTGAAATCAATTCGATACCGATGAACAGCGAGGCCAAGTGGTTGGCGCTGGCAAGCAGAATACCGCCCATTGCCGCGATCAACACCAGCAAGTAAAACTCTTCGCGGTTGTCCGGGTAACCGACCAGCCAAGAATAGGCGAAGGTACAGGTCGCCAGACTCGCCAGCAGCACCAAACCGGTATAGAACATCGAATAGCCGTCAACCCGCACCAGCGGGGTCACGTCCATCGGGCCAACCTGCCCCACAAAGTACAGCGAAAAAAGTGCCAGGTTGAGGCCGATAACGGTCAGGGTGGCGTTGATAAAGTGGTCGCGTCGCCACGCAATGCTTAGCATCACAACCACTACCGTCAATCCGACGATCAACAGCGGCAAGAGTGCGATCAGTTGTTGAGGAGTTATTGTCATGGCGAATTACGGCCTTGTTGTTGAAATTGCAGAAACTGACGAACCAAACCAGTGTTGCACGTTGCTCATTGCCGCCGCAGAGGTATCCAGAATCGGCTGCGGATAAACACCCAACAGCACCAGCAGAACCACCAGCAACAGAATAATGAACAGCTCACGTGCCGTCATGCCCGGTAACGGTTGATCAGACTTGGGGGCGCCATAGTACGCGCGCTGCATCATGATCAACGAGTAGACCGAAGCAAACACCAGACCGAAGGTAGAAATCACGGTGATCACCGGAACAACCTGGAAGCTGCCGAACAGGATCATGAATTCACCGACGAAGTTACCGGTACCCGGCATCCCCAACGTGGCAACCGCAAAGAACAATGACAGCGCAGGAATGAACTTAATACGCCCCCATAAACCGCCCATCTGACGCATGTCACGCGTGTGCAGACGTTCGTACAATTGGCCACAAATGATGAACATACCGGCCGCAGACAGGCCGTGCGCAATCATCTGGATCACCGCACCTTGATAAGCCAGTTGGCTACCGGTGTAGATGGCGATCAACACGAAGCCCATGTGTGAAACGGAGGTGTAAGCAATCAGACGCTTAATATCGGTCTGCGCAAAGGCCATCCATGCACCATAGAAGATACCAATGACGCCCAGCCACATGGCAATCGGCGCAAACTCGGCAGAGGCATTCGGGAACAATGGCAGGCTGAAACGCAACAGACCGTAGGCCGCCGTCTTCAGCAAGATACCTGCCAAATCAACCGAGCCGGCCGTCGGTGCCTGGCTGTGCGCATCCGGCAACCAACCGTGCAACGGCACCACCGGCATTTTCACCGCGAAAGCGATGAAGAAGCCCAGCATCAGCAGGTATTCCACATTATGCGACATCGGGGTTTTCAGCAGCTCTTCGTAGTTGAAGGTCCACACGCCGGTCGCATTGTAGTGCACAAACACCAGCCCCAGAATCGCAATCAGCATCACCAAGCCGCTGGCCTGGGTATAGATGAAGAATTTGGTGGCCGCTGTGATACGCGTTTTACCATCCGATGCCTTATGGCCCCATAACGCGATCAGGAAGTACATCGGCACCAACATCATTTCCCAGAAGAAGAAGAACAGGAACATGTCGATGGCGAGGAACACGCCGATAACGCCACCCAGGATCCACATCAGGTTCAGGTGGAAGAAGCCCTGATATTTCTGGATTTCACGCCAGGAACAGAGAACCGCCAGCACACCCAGCAACCCGGTCAACACCACCATCAGCAGTGACAGGCCGTCTAGCGCCAGATGAACAGTAATACCAAAACGCGGGATCCACGGCAGAATGAACTCAGACTGCCACTGCGGTATGCCCTGCGGTTTGAGCAATGTATAGCCACCCTGCAACCACAGTTGCAGCGAAAGCGCCAATGTCAGCCCCATCGTAATCAACGCGATCCAGCGTGGCGCTTTGCTGCCAAAACGCTCGCACTGCCAGCACAGCAGACCGCCGATAAAGGGGATAAGAATTAGCCAAGGTAATAGCATGGCGTTTTGTGTCCCTTATTTCTACCGTTGTCCTTCACGCTGTGGCGTTGTTGGCAAGCTACGCTTCTGTTGCCACTTACAATAAGTAAGTTGCTGCAATTTACGCACTTGCCACCTCACCACAACGTGAAATTCATACGGTATAAAACATTGTACATAGCACCCGATGAATAGGCGCTCTGCCCGATAAATGCTTTATAGATTATTGGTTAAACCAAAATCAACAGCGCCAATACGACCACTGCTCCCACACCCATAGACGCGATATACCAGCGTATCTGACCATTCTCACTGACCGTCAGGCCTCGGTTCCCCCAGCGGGAGAACACGGCCGGTATGTTCATCAGCGAGTTCAGCGGATCGCTTTGCAACAAGCGGGCGATACCCAGATAAGGCTTAACGAATACCTTGTCGTACAACCAGTCGAAGCCCCATGCATGGAACCACCAGGTCGAGAAGAAACGCCCCGGCGCGCTGTTCGCAATCGCGGTAACCAAGCGACGTTTACCCAGCCACAATGCAGCCGCCAACAGAATACCGACGATAGCCACCACACCCGAGGTTACTTCAAGCATCAATACACTGCCGTGCGCCAACGCCGTAGTCGCAGGCAATACCCCCTGCAACGGTGGCACGATCATCGCGCCGACGAAGGTAGAGAGCACCAGCAGAACCAGCAGTGGCAGATGGTGCGTAATCCCCTTACCGGCATGCGCTTTGATTTTTTCTTCGCCGTGGAACACGATGAAAATCATGCGGAAGGTATACAGCGAGGTCATGAATGCCCCCACCAGACCGGCGATCATCAGATTAACGTGACCGTTGGCCATCGCGCCGGCCAGGATCTCGTCCTTACTGAAGAAGCCCGCCGTGATAATCGGCAGTGCCGACAAGGCTGCGCCACCGACCAAGAAGCAGACATAGACCAGCGGGATGCTTTTACGCAAGCCACCCATTTTGAAAATGTTTTGTTCGTGGTGGCAGGCCAAAATAACCGAACCGGACGACAGGAACAGCAGCGCCTTGAAGAACGCATGGGTCATCAAATGGAAGATCGCCGCATCCCACGCCTGCACGCCCAGCGCCAAGAACATATAACCAATCTGGCTCATGGTGGAATAGGCTAACACGCGTTTGATATCGGTCTGCACCAGCGCGGCAAAGCCCGCCAGCAACAGCGTTACCGCCCCTACGATGCCCACCAGGTTCAATACCTCCGGCGCCATCAGGAACAAACCGTGGGTACGCGCAATCAGATAAACCCCTGCTGTAACCATGGTGGCTGCGTGGATCAGCGCGGAAACCGGCGTCGGGCCGGCCATGGCATCAGCCAGCCAAGTCTGTAATGGCAACTGCGCCGATTTACCGACCGCGCCGCCCAACAGCATCAGCGTCGCCCAAGTGATCGCCGTATCGCCTACCGCCAGTTTTTGCGGCGCCAGCACCATCAGCTCACGAATGTTCAACGTGCCCAGTTCGTGATACAGGATGAACAGCGCGAAAGCCAAGAACACGTCGCCGACACGGGTAACAACGAACGCTTTCATCGCCGCCGCACCATTAGCCGGATCTTTGTAGTAGAAACCGATCAGCAAGTAACTGCACAGGCCCACGCCTTCCCAACCCAAGTACATCAGCAACAGGTTATCTGCCAGTACCAATACCACCATGCTGGCGATAAACAAGTTGGTGTAGGCGAAGAAGCGCGAGTAACCCTCTTCACCACGCATGTACCAAGAGGCAAACATGTGAATGAAGAAACCGACGCCGGTGACAACCGACAGCATGGTCAGCGACAGGCCGTCCAACACCAGCGTAACGCCAATATTGAAGTTGCCGACGCTCATCCAGTTCCACAGATGCTGTTCAAACAGCTGCACGCCGGTTGCTTTTTGGCTGAGGAAATCCATCGCCACATAAAGGGTAACGACCGCCGCCAAGCCAATCGAACCTACACCAACGGTCGCCGCCGTGTTCTCCGACCAGCGGCCACGAGAAAACGCTAACAGCAAGAACCCGATCAGCGGTAGCAGAATAGTTAAATATAATAGGTTCATCCGCGCATCTCACTGACAGTATCAATATTCAGAGTATGACGACGGCGGTAGAGCTGCAGCAGCAGAGCCAAGCCAATACTGGCCTCGGCTGCTGCCAGGCTGATCGCCAGGATATACATCACCTGCCCGTCCGCCTGCCCCCAGTAGCTTCCCGCCACGATAAACGCCAACGCCGCTGCGTTGATCATCACTTCCAGGCTGATCAGCATAAACAGCAAGTTACGACGGATCAGTAACCCGGTCAGACCGAGTACGAACAGAATCGCCGCCAGAATCAGCCCATGTTGGAGAGGGATCATGCTTGCTCCTCCGATTTTCTTTTCGCCATTTCGCTACCCGCCGGCGCGTTACTCAACACCTCACCCGGTTTATGCTCGCGGCCAATGTGGAAAGCCACCACCAGACCGGCCAGCAACAGCATTGAAGCCAATTCAACCGCCAGCACATAAGGACCGAACAGACTGATACCGACCGCTTTGGCATCCACCATCTCGCCGCTGATGCCCTGATCGGACACGCTGCGGATGGCGATAATCAATACCACCAGAAGAATCAGTGACAACAGACCCGGGCCTATCCACACCGATGGCTTCAACCATTCGCGCTCTTGCTGCTGCACCGCATTACCCAAGTTCAGCATCATCACCACAAACACGAACAGCACCATGATGGCGCCGGCGTAAACGATGATTTCCAACGCCGCAGCAAAGTAAGCACCCAATGAGAAAAAGACTGCAGAGATCGCCAACAGTGAGACGATCAGATACAGCAACGCATGAACAGGATTGGTATGCGAAATCACGCGAATGGTCGCGAGGATCGCGATTAATCCTGCCAGATAAAATGCAATTTCCATGTTTGGCTTGCTCCTACGGCAACAGGCTTTTGACGTCGATCGGTTTGGCTTCGTTTTCAGCTTCGCCTTTCGCTTTGCCGTCAACGGCCATACCGGCCATCCGGTAGAAGTTATATTCCGGATATTTACCCGGGCCCGAGATCAACAAATCTTCTTTTTCGTACACCAAATCCTGACGCTTGAACTCACCCATTTCGAAATCCGGCGTTAGCTGAATCGCGGTGGTGGGGCACGCTTCTTCACACAAGCCGCAGAAAATGCAGCGTGAGAAGTTAATGCGGAAGAATTCTGGATACCAACGCCCGTCTTTCTGCTCCGCCTTTTGCAGCGAGATACAGCCAACCGGGCAGGCAACGGCACACAGGTTACACGCGACGCAGCGCTCTTCGCCGTCGGGATCGCGCGTCAATACGATACGGCCGCGATAACGTGGCGGCAGATATACCGGCTCTTCCGGGTACATCTGGGTTTCGCGCTTGGCGAAGGCGTGCAGGCCAATCATCCAAATGCTGCGCACCTGGGTGCCGAAACCAACCACTAACTCTTTCAATGTCATGGTTTATTCACCCCTTATTGAGCGTTGTACAAAATGACCGCTGCGGTCGCCAACAGGTTCAGCAGCGTCAACGGCAGGCAAATTTTCCAGCCGAAAGACATCACCTGGTCATAACGCGGACGCGGCAACGAAGCACGAATCAGAATGAACATCATCATGAAGAATGCCGTTTTCAATGCGAACCAGATGAACGGTGGCAGGAAAGGCCCCTGCCAGCCACCGAAGAACAACGTCACAATCAGGGCGGAAACGGTGACAATACCGATGTATTCCCCGACGAAGAACAAACCGAATTTCATGCCGGAATATTCAATGTGGTAACCGTCCGCCAATTCCTGCTCGGCTTCCGGTTGGTCAAACGGGTGACGGTGACACACCGCAACGCCGGCAATCGCAAAGGTCAGGAAACCAAAGAATTGCGGCACGATGTTCCAGAGATGGGCCTGCGATTCAACGATAGCCTGCATGTTGAATGAACCCGCCTGTGCCACCACGCCCATCAGCGACAGCCCCAGAAAGACTTCATAGCTCAAGGTTTGCGCAGAAGCACGCATCGCCCCTAACAACGAGTATTTGTTGTTACTCGACCAACCGGCGAACAGCACGGCATACACCGCCAAGCCCGCCATCATCAAGAAGAACAAAATACCGATGTTAAGATCGGAAACCGCCCAAGTTGGGCTAACCGGGACGATAGCAAAGGCCAACAATAAAGAAGTAAAGGCGATCATCGGCGCCAGGGTAAAGATCACCCGGTCGGAGAATTTCGGCACCCAGTCTTCTTTAAAGAACATTTTAATCATGTCGGCGACCAGCTGCAGTGAGCCGCCCCAGCCAACACGGTTTGGCCCATAACGGTTCTGGAACAAACCGAGCAGGCGGCGTTCGCCGAAGCTCATGAATGCCCCGCAGCTCACTACCACCAGCAGGATCACTACCGCTTTCAGAACGGCGATCAGAACATCAATCACCTCAGGGGTAAACCAGCTCATCGTGCCGCCTCCCGCAGATTTTCAACCGTTGCACCCACCAAGATCGGCGGGATCCCTGGCAAGCCGAGCGGCAAACCAACCTGGCCTTGGGTCAGGGTTTCACTCAGGCGTACCGGCAAGCGCAACGTCTGACCCGCACAGCTGAATTCCATCACACTGCCGGCATTAACGCCCAGTTGCGCGGCATCGGCCGGGTTGACCATCACGTACGCTTGCGGCATGCGTTGCTGGATGACTCCGGCTCGCTGCGACATTTCGTCGCTACCAAACAGATGATAATACGGCGCCACACGCCAGCCTTGTGCGGTGAAGGCAGCAGGAACCTGGGTGAAGTAGTCGAGGTTACCCTCCCCTGCTTCGATCAAACGCACGCCCGGATCGCCAAAGCGCAATTTACCGCCCACCTCAGCCTGGAATTTGTTCCATGCCTGTGGTGAGTTCCAGCCCGGAGCCCAAGCAAAAGGAATCTGCTGACGATCGGCCAGTGGGCTGTTGTTACCTTCCATGGAGAAGGCGAACATGGTGTCTTTATCTTGCGGCTGACGTGGCTCATGCACGCTGATGTTGGCGCGCATCGCAGTACGACCGCTTGACCGGTGTGGAGAACGCGCCAGCTTCTGGCCGCGAATGCGGAACGCTGCATCCGGTGCCGCATCCACAATGCCCTGTAGCTGCGGCAGTGCGCTGACACAGGCATCAATCACATGGTCAAGCTGCGTCCAGTCAACGTGGCGGCTGGTGTAGGTCGAATGCAACGAGTGCATCCAACGCCAGCTTTCCAACATTTCCGTATGGCTGTTTTTCTGCGCATCATCATAGTAAGCCGGATCATAAACCTGGAAGAAGCGCTGCGCGCGACCTTCTTGGTTAACCAGCGTGCCGTCGCTTTCAGCAAAACTGGCGGCTGACAGGATCAGGTCGGCGTTATCCATGATGGCGGTACGTTGGTGATCGGCAACGATCAGATGACTGACCTTCGCCAATGCCGCGTCCACTTTTGCCGCCGGCGCGTGACGATAGAGATCGTTTTCCATCACGATGGCGGTATCGGCTTCGCCACTTTCCAGCAGTTCTAGTGCCTGATCGAGTGAACCACCGCCGATCATTGCCAGCCCCATGCTGTTAGCGGCGGCCGCAACGAAGGTAATACCCACGTCAGAGCCCCGCCCCTTCAACGCTTTGGCAATGTTTGCCGCCGCTTCGATGATCGCATCGCTGCCCGCGTTACTGCCGGTAATGATCAGCGGTTTACGTGCATCGGCCAGTGCCTGCACGATGATATCAACTTTCTTGTTCAGCCCTTCGGCCAGATCGTCCACCGCTGGCGCGGCGTTATCCAGCGCGTGAGCAATAGCAAAACCTAAGCGAGCTTGCTCATCTACCGGCGCACGATAATTCCACGCGGCAATGTCATCCATGCGGGTGTTATCGACGTTAGTAATAAACAGCGGATGTTTAGCGTGCTGACCAATATTTTGCACCGCCGCGATCTGCCAATCGGCAACCCGCTGTGCCGCCGCCATCGCTCTGGCCTTGCCCTTCACCGCCTGACGAACAGACAGGGCGATGCGCGCACCGGTTTGGGTTAAATCTTCACCCAGCACCAGCACCGCGTCGTAGTCTTCGATTTCGCGCAGCGCAGGGGTATAAACGCCACTGTTTTGCAGCACGTTCAGCATCAATGTCAAACGCGACTGTTCTGCTTTAGCAATGCCAGTATAGAAATTCTCTGCTCCCACCAGATCGCGCAGCGCAAAGTTGCTTTCCAGGCTGGCACGCGGTGAACCGATACCGATGGTTTTCTTCGCCTGACGCAAAATATCCGCCGCACCCTGCATTGCCTGTTCGGCATTCAGGGCGATCCAGTCATTGCCGCGACGCTGCTGCGGTTGACGTGGGCGATCGTCCAGATTGACGTAGCCATAACCGAAACGACCACGATCGCACAGGAAGTAATGGTTCACGCTGCCGTTATAACGGTTTTCGATCCGACGCAGTTCGCCATAGCGCTCACCTGGGCTGGTGTTACAACCGATGCTGCATTGTTGGCAAATGCTAGGGGCGAACTGCATATCCCACTTACGGTTGTAGCGTTCTGAATGGGTTTTATCGGTAAACACGCCGGTTGGGCACACTTCCACCAGGTTACCGGAGAACTCGCTTTCCAGCGTGCCACTTTCCGGACGACCGAAGTAGACGTTGTCATGTGCGCCATACACGCCCAGATCGGTGCCATCGGCATAGTCTTTGTAATAACGCACGCAGCGGTAACAGGCGATACAGCGGTTCATCTCGTGCGAGATAAATGGCCCTAAATCCTGATTTTGGTGAGTACGTTTAGTAAAGCGATAGCGACGGAAACTGTGGCCGGTCATCACTGTCATATCTTGCAGGTGACAGTTGCCGCCCTCCTCGCAAACCGGACAGTCATGTGGGTGGTTAGTCATCAACCACTCCACCACACTCTCACGGAACTGTTTGGCTTCTTCGTCGTCGATGGAAATGAACGTTCCATCAGATGCCGGTGTCATACAGGACATCACCAAACGGCCGCGCGTATCTTCCGCATTTTGGTATTGCTTTACCGCACATTGGCGGCAAGCGCCGACGCTTCCCAGCGCCGGATGCCAGCAAAAGTAAGGAATATCGAGGCCGAGAGAGAGACACGCCTGCAACAGGTTGTCGGCTCCATCTACGTCGTATTCTTTGCCGTCTACATGAATCGTAGCCATAGTCAGCATGCTTCCAAATGGCCTGAAATAACCGTTATCTTTTACGCTACTGCGTGACCGCCTTGCCGCAACGTAAACGCGTTGGTTATGTTCAAGCGTTAATTATAAAATTTGTTACCCGCAATCGTGGCGTTGTGTTCAACGCCCCAGATGTTGCTGAGGTATCACCAGCGCTGTTTCAGTAAGTTGTTGGCCTGAATACCGCCAATCGCTTTGGCATTACTGAAATGTTGGGCAGCGATACCGGCTTCAAACTCATCACGGAAATATTTAATCGCGCTTTGCAGTGGCTCTACGGCACCTGGCGCGTGGGCACAGAAGGTTTTGCCCGGGCCAAGGAAGCGGCACAGTTGCTCAAGGGTTTCGATATCCCCCGGTTGCCCCTCGCCCTTTTCCAGCGCACGCAAGATCTTCACGCTCCACGGCAAACCGTCGCGGCAAGGTGTACACCAACCGCACGACTCACGGGCGAAAAATTCTTCCAGGTTGCGCACCAACGAAACCATACCGATCTCGTGATCCACCGCCATCGCCAGCGCGGTACCCAACCGGCTGCCCGCTTTGCCGATGCTCTCAAAATCCATCGGCAAGTCGAGGTGATCGGCGGTCAAGAAGTCGGTTCCGGCGCCGCCCGGCTGCCAGGCTTTGAACTTCAGGCCGTCACGCATGCCGCCTGCATAATCTTCCAGAATCTCACGCGCGGTGGTGCCAAACGGTAATTCCCACAGCCCAGGGTTTTTTACCCGGCCAGAGAACCCCATCAGCTTGGTACCGGCGTCTTTGCTCTTACCCGCAGAGATCCCCTGATACCAGTCCACGCCGTGTTCCAAAATCGCCGGCACGTTGCACAACGTTTCAACGTTATTCACACAGGTCGGTTTACCCCAGACGCCGGCGGAGGCCGGGAATGGCGGCTTGGAACGGGGGTTGGCACGGCGGCCTTCCAGTGAATTAATCAAGGCGGTTTCTTCACCGCAGATATAACGCCCGGCGCCGGTGTGGACAAACAGCTCGAAATCAAAACCGCTGCCCATGATATTTTTGCCCAGCAGCCCCGCTTCGGTGGCCTCCGCGATCGCACGACGCAAATGCACCGCCGCTTCAACGTATTCGCCACGCAGGAAGATATAACCGCGATAGGCTTTCAAAGCGAAAGCGGAGATCAGCATGCCTTCCACCAAAAGATGTGGCAGTTGCTCCATCAGTAGACGGTCTTTGTAAGTGCCCGGCTCCATTTCATCGGCGTTACACAACAGGTAACGGATGTTCATGGATTCGTCTTTCGGCATCAGGCTCCACTTTAGGCCAGTGGAGAAACCCGCACCGCCGCGGCCTTTCAGCCCGGCGTCTTTCACCAGACTCACGATGTCGTCTGATGCCATACCTTTGATGGCTTTTTCTGCGCCGACATAGCCGTTCTTGCTGCGATACTCCTCCAGCCAAACCGGCTGTTTGTCGTCACGCAGACGCCAGGTCAGCGGGTGCATCTCGGGAGTGCGTACAATGTCTTTAATCATTGATACTGCTCCAGTAGATTGTCGATATCTTCAGGCTTCAACTGACTGTGAGTATCCTCATCAATCATCATGGTTGGCCCTTTGTCGCAGTTACCCAGGCAGCAGGTTGGCAGCAACGTGAAACGGCCATCAAAAGTAGTTTGGCCCGGTTTGATGTTCAGTTTCTTCTCGATAGCGGCCTGAATGCCCTGATAACCGGTGATGTGACACACTACGCTGTCACAATAACGGATAACGTGACGCCCTACCGGCTGACGGAAAATCTGGCTGTAGAACGTGGCCACGCCTTCTACGTCACTGGCAGGAATGTCCAGCACCTCGGCGATCGCATAAATGGCCCCATCCGGCACCCAACCACGCTGCTTTTGCACAATTTTCAGCGCTTCGATGGAGGCCGCGCGGGGATCCTCGTAATGGTGCTTTTCGTGTTCGATCGCCTCACGCTCTTCGGCGCTCAGCACAAAAGCTTCAGCGCTACCTTGAGAAGCGGCGGCATCGATCGGCTCAAGAGCCTCGTCACTCACGTGATTGTCTTGTTGAGAGTGCATAATTAGCGGTCCACATCTGACATTACAAAATCGATACTACCCAGATAGACGATCAGGTCGGAGACCAGGCTGCCACGAATAACCGCAGGGATTTGCTGCAGGTGAGCAAAACTTGGCGTACGTACCCGGGTGCGATAGCTCATGGTGCTGCCGTCGCTGGTCAGGTAGTAGCTGTTGATCCCTTTGGTGGCTTCAACCATCTGGAATGATTCGTTGGCTGGCATCACCGGCCCCCAGGAAACCTGTAGGAAGTGGGTGATCAGCGTTTCAATGTGCTGCAACGTCCGCTCTTTCGGCGGCGGTGTGGTCAGCGGGTGGTCGGCCTTGAATGGGCCTTCCGGCATGTTGTTCAGGCACTGTTCGAGGATGCGCAGACTCTGGCGCAACTCTTCTACCTTCAGCATCACGCGAGTGTAGCAGTCACTGTTACCATCGCCGATTGGCACATCGAAATCGAAGTTTTCATAGCCGGAATACGGACGCCATTTACGCACGTCAAACTCGACGCCCGTCGCGCGCAGACCTGCCCCAGTCACCCCCCATTCCAATGCTTCTTTCGCATTATAAGAAGCAACGCCCACAGAGCGCCCCTTCAGGATGGTGTTTTGCAATGCGGCTTTGACATAGGAATCCAGGCGCTTCGGCATCCATTCGAGGAACTCACGCAGCAGACGATCCCAGCCACGTGGTAGATCGTGCGCCACGCCGCCAATACGGAACCAGGCTGGGTGCATACGGAAACCGGTAATCGCTTCCACCAGATCGTAAATCTTCTGACGATCGGTAAAGGCGAAGAACACCGGCGTCATGGCACCAACGTCTTGAATAAAGGTGCTGATATACAGTAGGTGGCTGTTAATACGGAACAGCTCAGACAGCATGACGCGGATGGTATCAACACGCGCCGGTACTTTGATGCCAGCCAGTTTTTCCACCGCCAGCACGTAAGGCATTTCGTTAACACAACCCCCGAGATACTCGATGCGGTCGGTGTACGGAATGTAACTGTGCCAAGACTGACGCTCACCCATCTTCTCTGCGCCACGGTGGTGATAACCCACATCGGGCACGCAATCGACGATTTCTTCACCGTCCAATTGCAAAATAATGCGGAACGCGCCGTGCGAAGACGGGTGGTTAGGGCCGAGGTTGAGGAACATAAAGTCCTCGTTCTCAGTGCCGCGCTTCATGCCCCACTGTTCCGGTTTGAACGTCAGCGACTCCATTTCCAGATCTTCTTTCTGTTTGGTCAACACAAACGGATCGAATTCGGTGGCGCGTGCCGGATAATCTTTACGCAACGGGTGACCTTCCCAAGTCTGCGGCATCATGATGCGCGTCAGATGTGGGTGACCGTCAAAGGTGATACCGAACATTTCCCAGGTTTCACGCTCGTACCAGTTGGCATTCGGGAATACCTTGGTAGCGGTCGGTACGTGCAGGTCTTTTTCAGCCAGCGCGACCTTCAGCATGATGTCACGGTTACGTTCAATGGAAATCAGGTGATAGAAAACGGAAAAATCCGCCGCAGGTAGCCCTTGGCGGTGAGTACGAAGCCGCTCGTCAACGCCATGCAGATCGTACAGCATGACATACGGCTTCGGTTGTTTTCTCAAAAACGTCATTACTTCCAAGAGCTGGTCGGGCTTGACCCAGACCACGGGCATTCCCGTACGGGTGGGCTGAACAGTAAAGGCTTCCGGCCCAAAACGGTTGCGCAATTCGCCAATCACCGGATCGTCAAGATGATCGCGGGTGTGCCACGCAGGCAAAGCGTCGTGCGTCGTTGTATCTGTCATAATATTTTTTCACCACACTAAAGGGTCAAATCGCTGCAAGTTCACTTTCGCTGTGTTAACCAATAGCGCACAAAGATGGACGTTAAATGAACGTCTTAAATCTCGTCAGGCGTCCGCAGGTTAGTCACAGCGATACGCTCACCGTGCTTACGCTCTCTTTCCGACTGCATGTTGGCGCGGTAAACGCCTTGATCGCCCACCACCCACGACAACGGACGGCGTTCTTTACCGATGGATTCTTGCAACAATAACAGCGCTTGCATGTAAGCTTCTGGGCGAGGTGGGCAGCCTGGGATATAAACGTCAACCGGCAGGAATTTATCCACGCCCTGCACCACAGAATAAATATCGTACATACCACCGGAGTTAGCGCATGCGCCCATGGAAATAACCCATTTTGGCTCAAGCATTTGCTCATACAGGCGCTGAATAACCGGTGCCATTTTGGTAAAACAGGTGCCAGCAACAACCATAAAGTCAGCCTGACGTGGTGAGGCGCGCAGAACTTCCGCACCAAAACGTGCGACGTCATGAACGGCGGTAAACGAGGTCACCATTTCCACATAACAGCACGAAAGGCCGAAGTTATACGGCCAAAGAGAGTTTTTACGCCCCCAGTTCACCATGTCATGCAATGCATGTTCGAGTTTACCCATGTAAACCGTGCGGTGAACCTGCTGTTCCAGAGGATCGGCAACGATCTCCTGTTTTTGCAGGGGGTAACGGTCGTTCTCACCGTTCGGGTCTATGCGGGTGAGCGTATAGTCCATCTTAATGCCTCGTTTTAAACCACAAATGAATTACTGCGGATGACTGTTGGTGGCTTTAGTGATTTTGCCCGGCTTGCTCTGACGCTGGGAACGCGCTGGCGTCCAGTCCAATGCGCCGACACGCACCAGATAAACCAAACCTGCCAATAGCACCAAAATGAAAATGGCGGCTTCGATAAAGCCTAACCAGCCGCTCTCACGAATAGAGACCGACCAGGCGTAAAGATATAAGGCTTCAACATCGAAAATGACGAAGAACATGGCAACCAGGTAGAACTTGGCGGACAGACGCATACGCGCCGAGCCTACCGAGTCAATCCCTGATTCATATGGGGTATTTTTGGCACGCGCCCGAGCCCTTCCGCCCAGGAAGAACGCCCCGAGCAGCATGAAGCCACACAGCCCGATGGCCATGACAAGAAATACGGCGAGCGCCCAGTGATGAGCGATAACTTCAGTGGTTGTTGACATACTCTATGCTTACTCATCAAAAGTGGCGTCGATCGTTCTGCTCTTATGACGGCAGTTCCTGCACCACATCGATTTAAGGGAAGGATAAATAACCTTACAAAACAAACTGCTTTACAATTCATTTAGCAGCGTTTTTACTGCGGGCTTTTTACTCCTTTTCATAACCTTTTGTCAACTTTGACAAAAGTATCTACACACTAGTTTACAAACACAGCATTTTATTAACATTTGATGCGCCAAACTGGGGCTAAATCGTGTCAGTCATTTGCCGTGTAGAAACAGGCAGATATAAACCAATATCCACATTTCAGTTTTACTATACCATTCTCGCAGGAAATACCTGTTCTTCCACTCACTAGCTAGGGGTATTTTTTTGATCTAGGACACGTTTTCAGCAAAAAACCTCAAAAAAAGTGTGGCTCTTTACAATCCTTGTCAATTTTTGCTCAAAAAACAACCATACAAAGTAGACTAAAAATACCTCCCTCTTTATTGGGAAGTTAGCCTTTCATCGATAAGTTCAAAAAAACAGCAAAACAGTTTTTTATGACTGAGTCTAGGCAGTTACCACAAAGAAAAGCGAAACAAATAGCGAGCTCGTAAACAAAACCCTTCGAAATAGCAATAAATGTTCATTTAGTGTCGATAGGATCAATAATCCGTAGCGAATCCGCCATGGTGTTCCGTTAAATCGGCACGAAATTGACGGGCGCGGCAGGCCACGCCCCTACGGGGATGTACTGGGTATTTGCCCACCGGTTGCTTAACATCGGTTCTCCGTAGTGGCCGGGCATGCACAGCCTGCATTGCATGTTTTCATGCAGCCACGGTGAGCCTCCGGGCGCGGCATGCCACGCCCCTACGGGGATATGCGGGGTGTTTGCCAACTGCTGGTTTAACATCAGCTCACCGTAGTGGCCGGGCATGCCCGGCCTGCATTACATGTTTTCATGCAGCCACGGTGAGCCTCCGGGCGCGGCAGGCCACGCCCCTACGGGGATGTGCAGAGTATTTGCCAACCGCTGGTTTGACATCAGTTCACCGTAGTGGCCGGGCATGCCCGGCCTGCATTACATGTTTTACATGCAGTCACGGTGAGCCTCCGGGCGCGGCATGCCACGCCCCTACGGGGATGTACAGGGTATTTGCCAACTGGTTGTTTAACATCGGTTCTCCGTAGTGGCCGGGCATGCCCGGCCTGCATTGCATGTTTTACATGCAGCAACAATGAAACGGAATGAACCATTACGGATGGCAAAAATCGGCTGGAAAGGCGTTACCAAGAACGCGCCTTGAGTGGCGTTTATAGGTGAGACAAACTGGCTCGCTTTTGCAGCCAATCCGAATATGCAGGGAAGCGCTACCAACCGTTGGCACAGGCAACGCCTGAGTGTGGTCAGGGGATAGATTGCCAGGGGGCATTTACCCCCTGACCCGGCCATTCACAGCGCGTTCATACCGCGTTACGCTGGTAACAACCGGAAATACCCATTCATCTGACAAAAAACGTTAATTGGCAAACATACCCATCATACTTCACGTTACATGTGTGTTGGCTGCGCTCGTTCACCCGAATCACTTACCCGTGTAAGCTCATCGGGATTCACTTCCTTGCCGCCTTCCTGCAACGCGAATTATTTAGGGTATACGTTTTTACCGGGCAATTATCCGTTATTCGTCTTCATCGACTGGACAGATGTCGTTTTCCGCAGAAGGTGCAGGGCCACTGAAACTGTAGACTTCATTGCCGTTTTGTACCGCGCTAAAAATAGCCATCGCCAGTTCGTTCTCGCATTGGATATCTTTACACAGCGCATACTGCGTGTCTGGCAATGCCGGCAGGCCTTCCGCCGCACCCAGCACCCGTAAATCAGGGCTCATCATCTCAATTGGCTGGGCAGTAATACCCAGCCCCGCTTTACACGCCGCACGGACTGCCGAGAGCGTAGAAGCAACGTAAGCAATGCGCCACGGAATACCGGCTTCATCCAGATGCTTTATCGCCATGGTACGGAATGCGCTCGGCTCGTCCAGCACCACTAAGGGAATCGGCTCGCCGGGTTGATAGTGGTAATCAGCAGCGCAATACCACAACGTTGGTGACGTGCGCAGCACAATATGCGAATGTTCTTCAGTATCAACAGTGGTGATCGCCAGATCGACTTCACCGTTCTTCAACATGTCAGTCATGAATGGGCTGCGTTTCACCCGCACATCAATAGCCAGCTTCGGGTATACCGACGTTACACGATTAAGCAAAAAAGGCAGGATGGTATCGGCGGTATCATCAGAAGCACCAATAGTCAGAACACCTTTAATATTGTTGTACATCAGAGAAGTACAGGCTTCATCATTAAAGCGTAAAATTTTCCTGGCGTAGCCAAGAAGTTGGATACCATGTTCGGTTAACAATTTATTGCGCCCGTGACGGGCGAACAACTCTTTACCAACCAATTGCTCTAACCGCTGCATTTGCTGACTGACTGCCGATTGAGTACGGCAAACGGCGACGGCCGCCGCTGCAAACGTATTCAAATCAGCTACAGCCACAAAAGTTCTTAGCAGATCGAGGTCGAGATTAAGTATCGGACGATTTGCATTAGTCATAGTGTTTTCTTCACTTTTTAAATTCTATATTTGAAACTACCCTGGTGTATTTCTAAGGCATCGTTTAAAAGGGACGATGCCTGATATGACAGTACCCCACTCATAAGTGGAGGGCAAAAAAATTACTTATATTTCGTTACCTCTATCGCTTTTTTTAAATACGATCTATCGCAAATGCTTATCTAACAAAGCGCCAGATCACCCTAAAAACGTTAAATACCTGCGGGGATAAGATTTTACTCGTTCGTCCCTTGGTTTTACCACACTAAATGCGCCTCATTACTGTGCTGACATCATGTCTAAAATCACAATACAGAAATAAAAGTTAACTATTATCTATTTTCCAACTAACCCAACCTTAGTACCTTCAATAAATTCAATTACTCATGCAATGAAATACGGCCTCAGGCGCAGTATAAGTTAAATTTTACTTATATTAATAAGTGAAATATCTCTAATGTTAGGTTCTGCTTGATCACAGTGTGATGTTGTAATGCGTGTACGACTATCGGACTAGTCCTGTATTACTCGCCAATTTGATGTCTTGTGGCAGTAGGTCACGCACCGCCAGGTTGTTTTTTGCGCTATCGGGTAAGGAAGTTTACCTTGGCCAACACAAACCAGTTTAAATACTGATAAAATAAGAATATCTGGTGTTTTATTCCATCATCACCTTAATCCAGGTATTTCATTACGGCGTTTGCGCTTCTGAGCAATCAATTGCACCAAAGGTATGCGCAACACTTCAAAAACTAGGGCGTCAAGAGTACATTGGGCACATTGCGGTGTTCCACGGTAGGAGCGCCCTATCCCAGTAAAAGGCTCAACTTTTTATGTCCCCCATTGAGAAATCCAGCAAACTGGACAACGTCTGTTACGACATTCGCGGCCCGGTGCTTAAAGAAGCTAAACGTCTTGAAGAAGAAGGCAACAAAGTCCTCAAACTGAACATTGGCAACCCTGCACCGTTCGGTTTTGACGCCCCGGATGAGATTCTGGTCGATGTGATTCGCAATCTGCCGACGGCGCAAGGCTATTGTGATTCCAAAGGGCTCTACTCGGCACGTAAAGCGATCATGCAGCACTATCAGGCACGTGGCATGCGCGACGTTTCCGTTGAGGATATCTACATTGGTAATGGTGTTTCCGAACTGATTGTGCAATCCATGCAAGCGCTGCTGAACAGCGGTGACGAAATGCTGGTGCCAGCGCCGGATTACCCACTTTGGACCGCAGCAGTATCGCTGTCTAGCGGCAAAGCGGTGCATTATCTGTGTGATGAAGAGTCCGGCTGGTTCCCCGATCTCGATGATATCCGTAGTAAGATCACACCGCGTACGCGGGGCATCGTGATCATCAACCCAAACAACCCAACTGGGGCGGTCTACAGTAAAGAACTGCTGGAACAAATCGTCGAGATTGCCCGCCAACATAATCTGATCATCTTTGCCGATGAGATCTACGACAAAATTCTTTACGACGAAGCACAACACATTTCCATTGCCACCTTGGCACCGGATCTGCTGACCGTGACGTTCAATGGCCTGTCCAAAACCTACCGCGTCGCCGGTTTCCGTCAGGGTTGGATGGTGCTTAATGGGCCGAAGAAACACGCTAAAGGCTATATCGAAGGGTTAGAAATGCTGGCCTCGATGCGGTTGTGCGCCAACGTGCCGATGCAACACGCGATTCAAACCGCGCTCGGTGGTTATCAAAGCATTAGCGAATTTATTCTGCCGGGCGGCCGTTTGTATGAACAACGCAACCGTACCTGGGAATTACTCAACGATATTCCGGGCGTTTCCTGCGTAAAACCACAGGGTGCGCTGTACATGTTCCCCCGTATTGATGCCAAGCGCTTTAATATCCACGACGATCAGAAACTGGTTTTAGATCTGTTGTTGCAAGAAAAAGTGCTGTTGGTGCAAGGCAGTGCATTTAACTGGCCGTATCCAGACCATGTCCGTATCGTTACCCTGCCGCGCGTTGACGAATTAGAAATGGCCGTCGGTAAGTTGGGGCGCTTCTTGGAAGGCTACCGTCAGTAGCATAAATACGCGCTCACCCAACCGAACGAATTTGTGTTGCCTGCCAACCTCAACTACGCACACTCCCGGGAACAGACATAGCGATGTGACCGGGATGGCACGCCGTCGGGAACGGGCTTGAACGCAGGTTGCGGTTATCCCGCCGCCCCTATAACACACGGATAGGTTATGGGGTCACAGCTATCGACAACAGACCGCATACAGCACGAAGGTTATTTGCATAACCCGCCCACACTGCTCACAATAGACGTCTCACTTGCCGCCGTAGAGAGAGCACCATGAGCCAGAGCCATTTCTTTGCCCACCTGTCCCGTCTGAAATTAATCAATCGCTGGCCACTGATGCGTAACGTACGTACCGAGAACGTTTCCGAGCACAGTCTACAGGTCGCGTTCGTCGCCCATGCGCTAGCGGTGATCAAGAACCGGAAATTCAATGGCAACGTGAGCGCCGATCGCGTTGCGCTGCTGGCGATGTACCATGATGCCAGCGAAGTGATTACCGGCGATATGCCAACCCCGATCAAATATTACAACCCGCAGATTGCCCACGAATATAAGAAAATCGAAAAGATTGCCCAGCAGAAGCTGCTGGAAATGATCCCAGAAGAATTACGCAACGACTTTCGTTCAATCCTCGACGAACATTATTACACTGAGGACGAGAAGTTGGTGGTAAAACAAGCCGATGCGCTGTGCGCTTACCTAAAGTGTCTTGAGGAGTTATCCGCTGGCAATAATGAATTCAAACTGGCGAAAGCGCGTCTGGAGAAAACCTTACAGCTACGCAACAGCCCCGAAATGGCGTATTTCATGGCGGTATTTATTCCCAGTTTCAGCCTGTCGTTAGATGAAATCAGTCTGGATAGCACCTTATAATAGTCAATGAACATGGCGCAGCAGGCTGCGCCATTAAAATGCATACAACCACGGCACCACAATCACACTGACCACCATCACCAAAACGGTAAATGGCACGCCCATGCGCACAAAATCGCCGAATTTATAATTCCCCGGCCCTAATACCAAGGTATTCACCGGTGAAGAAACCGGCGTCATAAACGCCGCCGAAGCGGCAATCGCAATAATCATCGCAAAGGGATACGGCGACACGCCCATTTCGCGCGCGGCGGCGATAGCAATCGGTGCCATCAACACCGCGGTCGCCGTATTGGAGATAAACAACCCGATGCTGGCGCACAGCACAAACAAACAGACCAGCATCACTCTGGGGCCCATCCCCCCCGCGACATCCATCAACCCGCGCACAATCAAATCCACCCCGCCGGTTTTTTGCAACGCTTGAGCAAATGGCATCATGCCGACAATTAAAATTATGCTCGGCCAGTGAATAGATTTATAGGCACTTTCCATATCAATACAGCGGAATTTGCCCATCAACAAACAGGCGATCAGTGCCGCAATCGGGTTAGGGACTTCATCGGTCAACATCATCGCGACCATCAGCGCCAGACAAAATAGCGCATGCGGTGCCTGCGTGATGGCCGGAGCGACTTCATCCACCTCTGCCGGCAGATTAAGTACGATGAAATCATGGGTTTTAAGCTGAAGTTGTCGGATAGCCTTCCAATCACCGATGACCAGCAAAATATCACCCAGCGCCAGCGGCTCATCCACCAATTTACCCGGTAAAATATCACCGTTGCGCCGCAGACCGACCACGTTAAGATCGTATCGGCTGCGAAACGCTGCGTCTCGCAGGCTTTTACCCAGCAGGGCGGAATCAGGAATCAGCGATACTTCTGCCATGCCGACATTGCGCGATTGCTCAGAAAAATAATCGCCGCGCAGTACCATCGGTTCTAATTGCTGTTCACTGCAAAATTCTCGCAGATCGACGTCGCTATCCGACATATCAATCAGCAAAACATCGCGCTCGCGCAGTTCCGTACTGCCTGACGCACTCACCATAATCCGCCGAAAACGCTTCCAGCGTTCGATACCCACCACGTTAGCGCCGTAACGGGCGCGCAGATGCAACTCATCTAATGAGCGGCCAATCAATGGCGAACCACTGCGGATCGCCAGACGCCTGGCGCGCCCCGTCAGTTTATAATCACGAATCAAATCGCGAAACGTGCGCCGCTGCCACGACGCTTTACTACTCTCTACTTCGTCTTTACCGAGCCAACGGCGCGCCACCAGCATATAAGCGACGCCCAATGCCAACACAATCATGCCAATCGGCGTGACGCCGAAAAAACCAAAACCATGGATACCTTCACGCACCAGTTCGCTGTTCACCACCATATTGGGCGGCGTCGCAACCAAGGTCATCATGCCACTGATCAACCCGGCAAAACTGAGTGGCATCATCAGCCGTCCTGGCGGGGTTTTCATGCGCGCCGCCACGCTCAACACGACGGGGATAAAAATCGCCACAACGCCGGTCGAGCTCATAAAGGCCCCCAATCCGGCAACGGTGATCATCAGCAACGCCAACATTTTGGTTTCGCTGCTGCCCGCGACCTTAACCAGCCAATCGCCAACCTGATAGGCCACGCCGGTGCGCACCAACCCTTCACCAATCACAAACAACGCCGCGATCAGAATCACGTTTGGGTCGCTGAACCCAACGGTCGCCTCTGACAGCGTTAACGTGCCGCTCAGCACGAATGCGATAATCACCAGCAGCGCCACGACGTCCATTCGCAACTTATTGGTCGTGAACAATACGATGGCAATCAGCAACAGACACAACACCCACAGTAATTCGCTGTTCAAAACGCCCTCACGCCCCCGACGGTCTAAAAGCTTAGAAATTAGCATAAAAAAACCCCGCCTATGCGGGGTCTAATCAATTTGGCAGCAGAAAACGGCGGTTACGCGATTCTTTCGATACGGGCACCGTGTGGCGTTGAGTTAACCTGGAACTGCTCCAGTGACGTCAGGATCATATTTACGCGGTCGAGTTTGGGCGCATCACTTGGCGCATTGACCGCAATGACCTGGCATCCCGCCGCCAAACCAGAAAGAATCCCGGCCGCGGCATCCTCTACCACCACACACGCCTGCGGTGCTAAACCAAGGCGCTCAGCCCCCAGCAGATAGGCATCTGGCTGCGGCTTCCCGTGTTCGACCTGCTCAGCGGTAATGAACACTTCCGGTTCTGGCAAGCCCGCGGCGGCTCGGCGTGCCGTAGCGACAGGAATCGAGCCGGAGGTGACAATGGCCCAAGGAATGCCCAAGCTGTTGAGGCGTGCCAGCAAGGCCACCGCCCCCGGCAACGCCCGCACGCCGTCGGTATCCTGCGCTTCTACCTGTTCCAGCAAATCGTGTTCATGCTGAATTTCGGCTTCGCTTTCACCCGGCATAAAATGACGTAACGAGGTAATGGCCTGTTTACCATGAATAAAGTCCAGCACCTCCTGCGGATTGACGCCGCGGCGCTCGGCCCAATGCGTCCAGGCGCGCTCCACCACAGGCAAAGAATCCACTAACGTGCCATCCAGGTCGAATAGAAAACCTTTACACTCCACGGGAAACCTCTTTTTAATCAAGCATTAATAATTTGCGCGATCTCAACGGCGCTCAGATGATATTGCCGTGGGCAAGATAACCAAATCGCCAGCATACGCTGGTACTTTTCCCACATTTTAGTTTGCGCATTGAAGCCATGACTGCCGGAATCGAAATGCGTATAACGCCCCTCGGTACTGACCAAGAAACGCACATAGCTCAGGTAACGCGCTTCGGTCGCCGCATCGAACCCAAGGAATGCCAAACGGCGAACCTCAATCCCTTGCCTCTCTTTCAGATTTTCCCACGACACTTGCAAGGCATGATGCATTTCCATGATATTGATGATGGTGCGACACACGTCTTCACTCAGTTCTCCAAAATCTCGGTCTAGCTCACGCATTTGCAGGCCGAAACCGCGCTCAATAATGGTTTGCAGCCGACGATAGCGATCGGCATTGTCGGGATCGAGCATGGTCATCATTTTGTACTGGTTCGACAAAATCAAACGTTGAGCGTTGGTCATTTCCATGGTGATTTCCTGATTTCTGTATGATGACGAGAGCATCGCACAGCGCAATTTCGCAGGAAATCACTACTCGACCGTTCTTTGATTTAAACCGGTGTTATTAGCAGATCAATCAACGGACGCTCAGCAACAGCGCCCGTTTTTTGTCTCATAAGTCGTCAAGGAAGGTTTTATCCAACTGCTTAAACGCGCGCTTGAGCAGATCGGCCAACGCTTGATAGGTTGGCGTGCCCTCAATCGGCGCTTGCGCCTGTCCGGCTTGTGCCAGTTTGTTTCGCACTTCATGGAACCAACCTAGCAGCGTCGGCGGCAACGGCGTTACCGAACGGCGGCCTAACCACCACAAACCTTGCATCGGCAGGCTACAGGCAAACAACGCAGTGGCAATCGCCGGGCCAAGCTGGCCACCCAAAGCAATTTGCCAAGTCAGCGTGAAGACCGCCAACGGCGGCATAAAACGGATGGAAAAACGAGTAGCGCGCGCAATGCGATTTTCTGGAAACACCGGCGCCAGACGTTTGTCGGACGGCCAGGTTTTCATATAGTGTTGCCCGCGTTGGAATATCTGAAACCAACTTACGGAACCGGACGGTTTGCTCGTCATCGCGTACCTCTACGTCAACAAAAAAGAGAGTCTCAGCCAAACACACTACTAAAAAATTTGAAGCTTTAAATTTATTTTGTGTTTGCTGCGGGCTATCGGTATCCTAAGCCGGCCTTTTGGCCGTTAGAAGAAGACGGTGAATCTGTCAACTTTTAGCCCTATAAAATCAAGATTTCTTAAACCGTGAGAAATCATCGGTTTTTTCATCATCATGTAATTTATGTGTCTCACATGATGTTAATCATAAATGTCAACGGCATTATGCGCTACGCTTGTTGTCTGATTGACGATTAATTCACCACGTGTTTGGGTCTTCCTTTAACAACACGAACTATAAGTAGGTACTTCCATGTCGAGTAAGCTAGTACTGGTCCTTAACTGCGGCAGTTCTTCTCTGAAATTCGCCATCATTGATGCAGCCAACGGTGAAGAACATCTCTCTGGTTTGGCCGAATGCTTCCATCTGCCTGAAGCCCGTATCAAGTGGAAAATGGACGGCGGCAAACAAGAAGCGGCACTCGGTGCCGGTGCAGCCCACAGCGAAGCGCTGAACTTTATTGTTAATACTATTCTGGCACAAAAACCAGAGCTTTCCGCACAACTGACCGCTATCGGCCACCGTATCGTGCACGGCGGCGAGAAGTTCACCGCATCTGCACTGATCAACGATGAAGTGCTTCAGGGTATCAAAGATTCGGTGCCATTTGCACCACTGCATAACCCTGCACACCTGATCGGCATCGCAGAAGCACTGAAATCCTTCCCTAACCTGGCGGATAAAAACGTTGCCGTATTCGATACCGCATTCCATCAGACTATGCCGGAAGAATCTTATCTGTACGCCCTGCCGTACAGCCTGTATCGCGACCACGGCGTTCGTCGCTATGGCGCGCACGGCACCAGCCACTTCTTCGTGACACAAGAAGCCGCCAAATTGCTGAACAAGCCGGTGGAAGAGGTTAACGTTATCACTTGCCACCTGGGCAACGGCGGCTCCGTAACCGCAGTGCGCAACGGCAAATGCGTGGACACCTCAATGGGTCTGACCCCGCTGGAAGGGCTAGTGATGGGCACCCGCAGCGGTGACATCGATCCGGCCATTATCTTCCACCTGCACGATTCTCTGGGGATGAGCGTTGATCAAATCAACAAACTGCTGACCAAAGAATCCGGCCTGCTGGGCTTGACCGAAGTCACCAGCGATTGCCGCTACGTGGAAGACAACTACGACACCAAAGCTGACGCCAAACGCGCAATGGACGTGTTCTGCCACCGTCTGGCTAAATACATCGGTGCATACAGCGCCCTGATGGATGGCCGTCTGGACGCCGTGATCTTCACCGGCGGTATCGGTGAAAACGCCGGTATGGTTCGTGAACTGACCTTGGACAAACTGGGCCTGCTGGGCTTTGAAATTGACCACGAACGCAACATGGCCGCTCGCTTCGGCAAATCCGGTGCCATCACCAAAGACGGTAGCCGTCTGGCACTGGTAATTCCGACCAATGAAGAGTTGGTCATCGCGCAAGACGCAGCCCGTCTGACCGCGTAATGCTTGTTACACCGTCAGCTCCGGCTGGCGGTGTCATTTTAGCCAGAGTATTTGAAGCTGCAGCCGCGTTGCCGGCACGCACGTATTCTCCCTCATCATTTAGTCCGCTAAATTCCTGAGGCACCCGACGTGTCGCCACCCGCTGCAATCTCACTGATTTGGCTACTGCCTCATAATAATCGTGAAGAGGACTATTCTGTGTCACGTACAATCATGTTGATCCCAACAGGCACCAGCGTCGGCCTGACCAGCGTTAGCCTGGGTGTCATCCGCTCAATGGAGCAAAAAGGCGTTCGTCTGAGCGTGTTCAAACCTATCGCCCAGCCACGTACCGGCGGCGATACGCTTGACCAAACCACCACCATCATCCGCAGCAACTCCACCATCCCAGCAGCCGAACCGCTGCGCATGAGCTATGTTGAGGGCTTGTTGAGCTCTAACCAGCAAGACGTGCTGATGGAAGAAATCGTGGCCCGTTACCACGAAAACACCAAAGATGCGGAAGTGGTCCTGATCGAAGGCTTGGTGCCAACGCGTAAACATCAGTTCGCTAACGCGCTGAACTATGAAATTGCCAAAACATTGAATGCCGAAATCGTCTTCGTACTGGCGTTGGGTAATGATTCGCCAGCACAGTTGAAAGAACGTATCGAACTGGCACGCACCAGCTTTGGCGGCAGCAAGAACAAAAATATCACCGGCGTGATCATTAACAAATTGAATGCACCGGTTGACGATCAGGGCCGCACTCGCCCCGATCTGTCAGAGATTTTTGATGACTCGACCAAAGCCAGCGTGACCCACATTGATCCTGCACAGCTGTTCGCCAACAGCCCGCTGCCGGTGCTGGGCTGCGTACCGTGGAGCTTCGATCTGATCGCAACTCGCGCCATCGATATGGCGCGCCATTTAAAAGCGCGCGTGGTTAACGAAGGCGATATTATGACTCGCCGCGTGAAGTCTGTGACGTTCTGCGCACGCAGCATTCCGCATATGTTGGAACACTTCCGCCCAGGCTCACTGCTGGTAACCTCTGCGGACCGTCCTGACGTGCTGGTTTCAGCCTGTCTGGCTGCCATGAATGGCGTGGAGATCGGTGCCATTCTGTTAACTGGCGGCTATGAAATCGATGCGCCGATCAGAAAACTGTGCGATCGTGCATTTGAAACCGGCCTGCCGGTCTTCATAGTCGATACCAACACCTGGCAGACCTCGCTGAGCCTGCAAAGCTTTAACCTTGAAGTGCCGTCTGACGACCATCAGCGCATCGAAAAAGTGCAGAACTACGTCGCCAGCCACATCAATGCAGAGTGGATCGAATCCCTGACGGCAACCTCTGAGCGCTCACGTCGCCTGTCTCCACCAGCATTCCGCTACGAGCTGACCGAGTTGGCACGTAAAGCAGGCAAGCGCATCGTGCTGCCAGAAGGCGACGAGCCACGTACCGTCAAAGCGGCAGCCATCTGTGCCGAGCGCGGTATCGCTGAATGTGTACTACTTGGTAACCCGGATGCAATCCAACGCGTTGCCGCAGCGCAAGGCGTTGAGTTAGGCAAAGGCATTGAAATCGTCGACCCTGTCGCCGTACGTGAAAACTATGTGCCACGTCTGGTTGAACTGCGTAAAAACAAAGGCATGACCGAAGTGGTCGCCCGTGAACAGCTGGAAGACAACGTGGTGCTCGGCACCTTGATGCTGGAAAAAGGCGAAGTTGACGGTTTGGTTTCCGGCGCGGTTCACACCACCGCGAATACCATTCGCCCACCGTTGCAGTTGATCAAAACCGCACCGGGCAGTTCGCTGGTGTCTTCCGTGTTCTTCATGCTGCTGCCTGACCAGGTTCTGGTTTACGGTGACTGTGCGATCAACCCAGATCCAACGGCAGAACAGCTGTCTGAAATCGCTATCCAGTCTGCGGACTCCGCAGCGGCATTCGGTATCGAACCGCGTGTGGCGATGATCTCCTACTCGACCGGGACTTCCGGCGCAGGTAGCGACGTAGAAAAAGTGCGAGAAGCAACCCGTCTGGCGCAGGAAAAACGTCCTGATCTGATCATTGACGGCCCACTGCAATACGACGCCGCTATTATGGCTGACGTGGCCAAATCCAAAGCGCCGAACTCACCGGTTGCAGGCCAGGCTACGGTGTTCATCTTCCCAGACCTGAACACCGGTAACACCACCTACAAAGCGGTACAGCGCTCGGCCGATCTGGTTTCCATTGGCCCGATGCTGCAAGGTATGCGCAAGCCGGTCAACGACCTGTCACGCGGTGCATTGGTTGACGATATCGTCTACACCGTCGCGCTGACCGCCATTCAGTCTTCACAGGCTGATGGTACAGCAAACGCGTAATCCCCCTCGGCAAAAAGCCGGTCATTGACCGGCTTCTGGGCAGCGATAAAGCCCGTTATTAGGGAGAGCGTGGCGATGGGGTCGTAGTGGCGTAAGCCACCGGAACGCCCCTCGCGATGCTAAGCCCGAGTATCTCGGGCCATCAGATGATATTTTATCAATCCCAAGCCGGTCATTGACCGGCTTTTTTATTGCTTGCGGAACCGTTCGGGCCTTAAACCAATAGCTGTTTGACGGCCTCCAGAATATGCTCGGCCGTCAGGCCATACTCTTGTTGTAAAAATGCTTGGGTTCCCACCTGGCCGTATCGCTCATGTACACCGACGCGCCGCATCGGTACCGGGCATTCCTCCACCAGCACCTCCGCCACGGCCGATCCCAGCCCATTATGGATACTGTGATTTTCACAGGTCACAATGCGCCCGGTTTTTGCTGCGTAGGTTTTGATCAGTTCGCGATCGATCGGTTTCAGGGTAAACATATCGATCACTGCCGCACTGATGCCCTCACGCGCCAACATCTGCGCCGCCTCTTGTGCTTCCGCCACCATGATGCCATTGGCGATCAGGGTAATATCATCACCATCGCGCAATACGTTGCCTTTCCCGATGGTAAAGCGTGCACCGTCCTGATAAATCCGCGTCGCCTGTTTACGGATCGTTCGTACCCAATAGAAGCCTTCCAACGTTGTCAGCTGTTGCAAAATATCGGCGAACATCGTGGCATCGGTAACCTCCAGCACCACTGAATGTGCCAGACCGCGCACAATGCCCATATCCTCAAAAGACATATGCGTGCCGCCGTTATGACAGGCCGTCACGCCAGCGTCAGAAGCAATGACCTTGACGTTATTACGTTGGTAATCCAGCGACATAAACAACTGATCGAAACAACGGCGACTGGCGAAAGCCGTAAAGGTGTGCACAAACGGAACACGTCCGGTCAGTGCTAGCCCGGCGGAAACGCCAATCACATTGGCCTCCATAATGCCGCAATTGATCACGAACTCGGGATGATCGTGATGGACACCGTCCATCGCCATCGAGCTCATCAAATCGGCTTCCAGCGCAATGATCGGCTGCCCGGCATCAATCTGGCTGCGTATAAAACCGGCGTAAACCTTGCGCATTTCTACGCTGTCTTTTTCCAGCGGCGCTTCCACATTAAACATGAGCGGCCTCCAATTCGGCGATAGCGTGTTCAATTTGCGACTGAACTTCCGGCGTCAGCCGCAGGTGATGTGAATTGGTTAATTGTTCAAGATAAGCCACGCCCTGCCCTTTAATGCTGTCAAGGATCACCACCAGCGGCCGTTGTACGCCGCTACGCGCCGGGGCTACCGCAGCATAAAGAGCGCTAATATCGTCCCCTTTTAGGGTGGTCACCTCAAAGCCGAAAGCACGGAATTTACCGGCCAGATCAAACGGTTTGATCACCTCGTCAAGCAAACCGTCCAACTGCTGTTTGTTGTAATCAATAAATAACGTCAGGTTATTGAGATTATGGTGTGCGATAAACTGAAAGGCTTCCCAGCACTGGCCTTCATTCAATTCACCATCACCTAAGATACTGAACACGCGGTTACGCCTTGCCGCCAGCTTATGTGACAACGCCATGCCCGCAGCGATAGACACGCCCTGCCCAAGCGACCCGGTCGTGGCATCGACGCCACGGGTGCGCAACCGATCGGGATGGCTTGGCAATCGTGTTCCATTTTGGTTCAACGTGCTTAATTCTGCCTGCGGAAAGTAGCCTTTAATGGCCAATGCACTGTATAGCGCCGGGCCCGCATGGCCTTTTGACAGCACGAAATAGTCTCGTTCCGGCCAATCGGGATCGGCGGGATCAATACGCATCACGCCACCGTACAAGACCGCCAAAGTTTCCACCACCGACATGCAGCCGCCATAGTGGCCAAAACCTAGCCCGGTTAACGCCTTCAGCGTTTCCACACGAATATCACGCGCCAAACGGCGTATTTCCCCGATATCTACACACATCATCAAAGACTCCTCACTTATTTTTCAACGCGATCGCGGGCAGGCGCACCTTTGCGTTTTCCCAGGAAGTTATGCGCAACCAGCAGTGCAAAGAGGGCAACAATCACCAGCATGATCATTTCTTTATTGAGGAAACGCGCCATATTACCGAGTACGATGCCCAACACCCCAAAATCGGCATCCGAGAAGGTGGTATTAGCAAAGCCCAGCGCCCCCAACACCGGTAACAGCATCATCGGCAAGAAGGTAATCAACAGGCCATTGGCAAAAGCGCCCAGCATCGCGCCACGTCGCCCACCGGTTGCGTTGCCAAACACCCCGGCGGTAGCGCCGGTAAAGAAGTGCGGTACCACCCCAGGCAAGATCAGCACCCACTTCATCTGCCCTAACAGGAACAACCCCACTAATCCGCCGAGGAAGCTGAACAGAAAGCCAATCAGCACCGCGTTGGGCGCATACGGATACACCACCGGGCAATCCAGCGCCGGACGGGCATTCGGCACCAGCTTTTCAGAGAACCCGGTAAACGCAGGCACGATCTCTGCCAGAATCAGCCGCACCCCTTGCAGAATGATGAACACCCCAGCCGCGAAGGTAATCGCTTGAATAATCGAGTACACCAGATAGTTTTGTCCGCCGCTTAGTTCGCTTTCTACATAGGCCTGCCCCGCACTGATCGCCAAAATCAGATAGATAATGATCATGGTCATCGAAATGGAGATGGAGCTGTCACGCAGAAAGCTCAGGTTCTTCGGCAGGTTCATTTCTTCGGTAGAACGCGAGTTTTTCCCCACGCACGTGCCGATCCAGCCGGAAAGCACATACCCCAAAGTGCCAAAATGGCCGAAAGCGATATCGTCGTTGCCAGTGATACGCCGCATATAACGTTGGGCAATCGCCGGGAAGAACGCCATCACCAAGCCCAGTGTCAAGGCACCGGTAAAGACCAGCGCTGTACCATCAAAACCGGCGACCGAAAGAATGATGCTAATCATGCAGGCCATATAAAAGGTGTGATGGCCGGTGAGAAAGATGTATTTCAAGCGGGTAAAGCGTGCCACCACGATATTGGCTACCATGCCAAAGGCCATGATCAACGCCGTCGATGCGCCATATTTCTCCAACGCAATAGAAACGATCGCTTCATTATTCGGGATAATGCCCTGAATATTGAAAGCGTGTTCAAACATTCCCCCTAACGGATTCAGCGAACTGACTAATACCGTTGCACCGCCGCCGAGAACAATAAACCCAAGAATGGTTTTAACCGTTCCCTTCACCACATCAGAAAAGGATTTCTTTTGCGCCAGCAGTCCAATGAGTGCAATTAACCCCACCAATATCGATGGCACCTTTAATATATCAACCACAAACTTAAGCGTTTCCTGGATAATCATATCCACCTCGCCAATTATCTTGTTTATATCATTGAGTGCGCGTCGAAGTAGGCGCGAAGTTTGGTTTCCAGCTCATTAATATCAATAATGTTGCTGATGACCACCAATTGGTTCGCCGGTACGCTGGCGCTGTCGGCGATGTCCTTCGCCATCACGAAAATATCTGCCGCGCCGGGCGTAGCAGAAGAGAGATCCGAATGTTCAACCTCGGCCTCAATAGCCATTTTCTTCAGCACCTTCTTGATATTCATTTCCACCATAAAACTGCTGCCGAGGCCAGAACCACAAACTGCCATAATTTTCATTAGCTTTACCTATGCATTTTTATATGTAGGATAACGTCACCAGGTTTTATGCTGGCGTTATTACGTAGGATCATCGGTGACAAATCATTTTGACTTAATAGCGGGCAATAATATCCTCTATCTGTTGTAGGTCCTTGGCGTTGAATAAAGCATTCATCGCATCCTGGTCGGAAAATAATTCCGCTAACTGTGAAATTAATTCAATATGACTTTGGCTATCCGGTGCCGACAGCATCACGACAATAAAAACCGGATCGTTATCTGCCGAATGAAAACGCACGCCCTGATGAATTTTCAGCAATGATAAACCCAACGCTTTCGCCCCCTCTTCTGGCCGGGCATGCGGCATAGCAATACCGGGAGCCAGCACGAAATATGGTCCTAATGCCTGATGCTGGCGAAAAATAGCCGTCAGATAATCCGCAGCGATGATTCCGCGTTGCAGCAACGGCTGAGCACTTAACGTCACTGCGTGCTGCCAGTTCTCTACCCGTTCACAGAGTTGAATATGTTCAGGCTTTAGCCAATCGTTAAGCACATTTCCCCCTTCGTCTTGCTGCGTGTCATGGATTACCGATGGTTCCCCTGCCAAGCAAGCGCAGGGTGCAGAGTAACGGAATAAACTTTAATCAACGCCACCTCCTCTCACTGTGACATTAATCACAAAGATAGCGCTACCAAAGCAATATCATGCAGAACTGTGATAGCGCTATCAAAATGGTCATGGCCGGTTTATCGCAGGCGGATCTTTTTTCTTGTCGCGGTAAGTTGCAGGTTCAAACGCGAGAATAGCTGGCATATCAAGGTGATAAAAACGGCGTGGTAGTCAATAGCCGCGACAAACGCCCTCGCCATGCGGGAGATGCAAATGCAGCACGTCGCTCACATCATCAACACAGATGCAGCTTCAGGTATGACGCGTTAGAATGTTAAGCATACTGGGATCGTTTAGGCCGTCAGTGCGGCTTCTCATGCCTCATCACTTTATGCGCACGATGCGCATTGCAGTCAGGATTACGAATGTCGATCGGTAAAAAACGACGCAGCACCGGCAGGGTTACTTTAGCCGACGTGGCGCAATTGGCGGGCGTAGGCACCATGACCGTTTCCCGTGCGCTGCGCACACCGGAACAGGTTTCAGACAAGCTAAGAGAGAAAATCGACGCGGCGGTCAGTGAATTGGGCTACTTACCCAATCTGGCCGCCAGTTCACTGGCATCAGCCTCTTCGTATACCATTGCCATGGTGGTACCGAGTTTCTCGGAATCTGGCTGTGCGGATATGTTCGCGGGTCTGCAGCGGGTGCTTCAACCGGCGGGTTACCAAATCATGTTGGCCGAATCTCAGCATCATCTGGAGCGCGAAGAACAACTGCTGGAAACGCTGCTATCGTATAATTTGGCGGCAGCGGTATTGCTCAGTGTCGAGCATTCACCGAACACCCGTCACGCATTGCAGGCAGCAAAAATACCGGTGGTGGAAATCGGCGCGATACGCGCCGATCCGATCGATATGAACATCGGCATTGATTACGTTGCGGCCATGTATCAGTTAACGCAAACCTTAATCGCCAGCGGCTACCAAAACATCGGTCTGTTGTGCGCCAATCAGGAGCAATGGATTTTCCAGCAGCACCTGCAAGGTTGGCATAAGGCGCTACTTCGCCAGCATATGTCACCGCACCGGGTGATTAACGCCGCCGAACCGGCCAGTTTTAGCACCGGCGCGCAGCAGTTGCCGGAATTCCTGCTCGCCTGGCCGGAGCTGGACGCACTGGTTTGCGCGTCGGATGAGTTAGCCTGCGGGGCGCTGTACGAATGCCAGCGTCGCCATATCAAGGTGCCTGAGCAATTGGCGGTAGTCGGCTTCGGTAATAGCGACGTCAGCCGAGTCTGTCAGCCCACGCTAACGACCATGACGGTTCCACATAAAGAGATGGGTATTCAGGCGGGTAAAGCGCTACTGGCGCGGCTGAACGGTGAGAATTGGTTGCCAGAAGGATCGCTGCCTTCCACGCTGTGTCGCCGGGCGAGCGGCTAAGATAGCCAACGCCGATCGTTAACCGGCATTGGCTGATGGCGAACCGTTTAGCTATCAGACCTGTTCAGCATCGCCGTCTGCTTTGCCTTCGCGCGCCAGCGGCTTGCCATAGTCTTGCTCATTGTTGCGCGTCAGCCACAGCGACAAGGCTTTGAGCGAATCCGGCGTAAATTCATCGCAGCGCGCGGTAATTTCTTCCGGCGTCAGCCAATTCACCTCAACCACTTCTTCCTCTTGCAAAGCAAACGGGCCGTGCGAGACACAACTAAACAGCGCGCCCCACACGCGGCACTGTTGTTCTTCAAAGTAGAACACCCCATGCTCCGCAAATGGCACACCGGCAATGCCTAATTCTTCTTCCGCCTCACGGCGCGCGGAATCCAATACGTTTTCACCGCTCTGCACCACCCCACCGGCGGTAGCATCCAGGCTGCCTGGATAGAAATCTTTGGTATCAGTGCGGCGCTGCACCAAAATTCCTCCCATCCCATCATGCACCACAATATAGGTCGCACGATGACGTAGCCGCTCGGCACGCATCTGTTGACGACTGGCTTGAGCAACCACTTCATTTTGCTCGTCGACGATATCAACCCACTCGGTATCTGCAGCCTGATCCTGTTCCGCCATCCTCTGAACCTTCTCTTTTGGCGCGAGAGTCGTCGCGCACTGGTTGACCAATTGAGTTTTTTCAATGATTCTTATTGTGTGTACAAATTAGTGTGTTAATGCGACCTCTGCAATAGCCTTGCCGCCTTGCAAAGTGATTACACGTAACATGCCGTCGCTCAACAAACCAAAACTGGCCGGGAAGCCCCCTTTCGGAATACTGACCGAACCCGGATTAAAACAGTAAATTTCACCCTGCTGCTCCGCTTGGGGTAGATGCGTATGGCCGTAGACCAAAACATCGCCCGCCGATAACGGTGGCCGTGCGGAAGGATGATAAAGGTGTCCATGGGTTAAAAACAATCGCCTTTTTTGCCATAGTACCTGTTGCCACGGTGCGGTAATGGGGAATGACAGCAACATCTGATCAACTTCGCTGTCGCAATTTCCGCGAACGGCAATGATCTTGTCGGCATAGCGATTTAATTGTTCGGCAACCTGCGCCGGCTGATAGTGTTCCGGTAAGGCATTACGCGGCCCATGATTCAGTAAATCACCCAACAAGATCAGCCAATCGGCACCGCTTTGTTCGAAACGATTTAACACCGCCTCGGCCGCGGATAGCGAACCGTGCAGGTCCGAAGCGAATAGCAGCTTCATACATGCTCCTCTAACGAGAGAATAGCCACTATTTTATCGCAGAATCCTGTTGCGACAAGCCGCCAAGCATAAAGCGCGTGTTTGTGCTGATAGATGTCCTATTTTAACGCAATAGCATCAGACGAATCTGGCATTGCCTGCTATTCTTAGCTGCTATTGTTGATACGCTTTTAGCTAAACCGTATGCGGCACACACCGCTAAAACGTGTAATGACTTACAGATCACTTACCGCAGGAGGCAATATGATTGACCTGTATTACGCGCCGACGCCTAATGGTCACAAAATCACGCTTTTTTTGGAGGAAGTGGGCTTACCCTACCGTATCCACCCAGTTAATATCAGCGCTGGCGAGCAGTTTAAGCCTGAATTTTTGGCGGTTTCACCCAACAATAAAATCCCAGCGATTGTCGATCAACAACCGGTAGACGGCGGCGCCCCCATTGCCCTGTTTGAGTCTGGCGAGATCCTACTGTATCTGGCGGAAAAAACCGGCAAGCTATTGAGCAACGGCCTGCGCGAACGCGCTGCTACGCTACAGTGGCTGTTCTGGCAGGCGGCGGGGTTTGGGCCGATGCTCGGGCAAAATCATCACTTCAACCATTATGCTCCGCAGCCGGTGCCTTACGCCATCGAGCGTTATCATCTCGAAACGAAACGCCTGTACGGCGTGTTGGAAGCCGAGTTGCAAAAACATCCGTACCTGGGCGGTGATAACTACAGCATCGCAGACATCGCGACCTATCCTTGGGTGGTTTCTCATCCTCGTCAACGGGTGGATTTGGCCGATTATCCCGCGGTACGCAACTGGTTTGAGCGTATCGGCAACCGCCCTGCAACTCAGCGAGCTTACTCGCTGGCAGCAAGCGCATAACGCTCTCCGCCGGTGGCACATCCCCCGTCTGCCGGCTCCGTTTCCCCTTCTACGTTATCATTTCCTTACTTTCCGTGTATTCTGTGCGCAAATCATCAGCCCATGGAGTATCTCAGATGTCATTCAACCAACTCGATGCCATTATCCGTATAAAAAACCTGCGGTTACGTACGTTTATCGGCATTAAGGAAGAAGAGATCAATAACCGTCAAGATGTCCTGATCAACGTGATAATTCATTATCCGGCGGATAAGGCACGCGACAGTGAAGACATCAGCGACGCGCTCAACTATCGCACCATTACCAAAGCCATTATTCGTCATGTTGAAGACCATCGCTTCGCTCTGCTGGAAAAATTAACCCAAGATGTGCTCGATATCGTGAAACAACATCCGTGGGTAACCTATGCTGAAGTAGAGATAGATAAACTTCTGGCCCTGCGTTACGCCGATTCGGTTTCCATGACCATGAGCTATCGCCGGGACTGAACGATTGAGCCTGCTAACCAGGTTTAGGGAGCAGATATGCGTATCTTGATCACCGGTGCGACCGGGTTAATCGGCAGCAGCCTGACGCAACGACTGCTTGCCCTTTCCCATCACGTCACCGTACTGACGCGCAATGTGGCGCACGCACGCAATAAATTGGGGGACGGCGACCTTCATTATTGGTCTACCTTGCAGGATAAAAACACGCTCGATGGGTTTGATGCCGTCATTAATCTGGCGGGCGAACCGATTGCCGACAAACGGTGGAGCAACACGCAGAAACAACGGCTGTGCCACAGCCGCTGGGATTTAACCGAACGTTTAACCTCATTGATTAACGCCAGCGAAGCCCCGCCCTCTGTATTCATCTCCGGTTCGGCCGTGGGTTACTACGGCGATCAGGGCCAGGCGGTGGTCACCGAAGACGAAGCACCGCACGAAGAATTCACCCATCATTTGTGCCAACGCTGGGAATCACTGGCATTACGCGCGCAAAGTGCCGCGACGCGGGTCTGTCTGCTGCGTACCGGTGTTGTCTTGGCCGCTAACGGCGGTGCCTTGGCTAAAATGCTGCCCCCTTTCAAACTGGGGCTAGGCGGCCCGATCGGCGATGGGCGTCAGTATCTGCCTTGGATCCATCTGGACGACATGGTCAACGGCATTCTCTTTCTGCTCGACCACCCGACGCTGCATGGCCCGTTCAATATGGTCGCCCCTTATCCGGTACACAATGAACAATTTGCCGCAACCTTGGCGAACGTGCTCGATCGCCCAGCATTTCTGCGCGTTCCAGCATTGATACTCAAGCTGATGATGGGTGAATCGGCGGTCTTGGTGTTAGGCGGTCAACGCGCCGTGCCGAAACGGTTGGAGGAAGCGGGGTTCAGTTTCCACTATATTGAGTTGGAACAGGCGTTAGAGGCGGTGATTAACCCACAGACGTAACCTAGCGGGCGCAACAATGCGCCCGCTAGGCCAGTTACTTCAATGCGCCGGACAAAAATTGCTGCAAACGGGGGCTTTTCGGTTGGGTAAAAACCTCCGCAGGGGCGCCTTGTTCTTCTATCACCCCTTGATGCAGGAAAATCACGTGGTTGGAAACATGGCGCGCGAACTCCATCTCATGCGTCACCACCACCATGGTTTTCCCCTCTTCCGCCAGCTTTTGCATAATACGCAGCACTTCCCCGACCAATTCAGGATCGAGCGCTGAGGTCGGTTCATCGAAAAGCAACACTTCGGGTTCCATCGCCAACGCACGGGCGATCGATACGCGCTGTTGCTGACCACCGGACAGATGCACCGGGTATTTGCCTCGCGCCCGCGCATCAATGCCCACTTTATCCAGATAGCGTACCGCGCGATCGCGTGCTTCCGCTTTGCTCAACCCCAGAACCTGAATCGGCGCTTCCATCACATTTTCTAACACCGTCATGTGGCTCCACAGGTTGAAATGCTGGAACACCATGGTCAGACGCGTACGTAACAGTTGTAACTGTTTTTTGTCGAAGACGTTTAGCTGGCCATCTTTGTCGCGCACCATGCGAATATTTTCGTTATTCAGGCTAATGGTGCCTTCGCTAGGCTTTTCCAGAAAGTTAATACAACGCAAAAAAGTGCTTTTACCCGAGCCTGAAGAGCCAATAATACTGATCACGTCGCCAGCATGCGCTGCCAGCGAGACGCCCTTCAACACTTCATGCTCACCATAACGTTTATGCAGTTCTGTGACGGCTAATTTAGTTTCCGACATGATTTTATTCCCGTCATTCAACGTTGAGTCACATGCACCATCCAGCGTTTTTCCGCCTTGCGGAACAGACTGATTAGCACATAAGAAATCACCAGATATAACACCGCCGCGATGCCAAACGCGTAAAAGGGCTGATAGGTTGCCGCATTAATGTCACGCGCCACTTTTAACAAGTCGGGAACCGTTGCGGTAAATGCCAGCGCGGTGGAGTGCAGCATCAAAATCACCTCATTGCTGTAAGCCGGCAACGCACTGCGTAGTGCGGAAGGCAAAATAATGCAGCGATACATTTTAAAACGCGAAAAACCATAAGCATTGGCGGCCTCAATCTCACCGTGCGGCACCGCACGGATTGCCCCGGCGAAAATCTCGGTGGTATAGGCGCAGGTATTAAGCGTCAGTGCCAAAATGGTGCAATTCAGCCCGCTGCGGAAAAAAGCGTTAAGCAATTCGGTGCCACGTACCACCTCCAGGCTATACATGCCGGAGTAAAACACCAGCAACTGAACATACAATGGCGTGCCGCGAAAAATATAGGTATACAACCACACCGGGAAACGCACCCAGCGTAACGGCGAGACTCGCGCCACCGCCATCGGAATCGACAGCAGCCCCCCCATGATCACGGAGGCAATCAACAACCACAAGGTGACTGCCACGCCGGTGAAACGATAACCGTCGCTCCACAACAGCGCTTGCCAATACTGTTGCACGATCTCAATCATAGTTCGGCCCTCTTGACGCCCAGTGAATAACGCCGTTCAAGCCACCACAACACGCCATTGGAAACAGTGGTAAAAATCAGATAAACCACTCCAGCCACAATGGCGTAAAAGAAGGGCTGATAAGTGCCTTTACCCGCCAGTTGCGTCGCTTTCACCACATCATTGAGCCCCAAAATCGACACCAATGCGGTGGCTTTCAGCATCACTTGCCAGTTATTGCCGATACCGGGCAAGGCAAAACGCATCATTGCCGGAAACAAGATACGGCGAAAAATCTGCCCGTTGCTAAAACCGTAGGCGGTTGCCGCTTCGATTTGCCCGCGCGGCACCGCCATATAGGCGCCACGAAAAGTTTCGGTGAAATATGCCCCATAAATAAAGCCCAAGGTGATAATACCGGCGCTAAGAGGATCGATATCGATCTGCGACAAGCCTATCGCCTCCGTCACGCTGTTCAAGGCGATTTGCACCCCGTAGAAGATCAGCAACATCAACACCAGATCGGGGACGCCGCGAATCAGGGTGGTATACATGCCAAACACGGTAGCAATCAGGGGGTTTTGAGAGAGTTTACCGCCAGCGCCGATCAGACCAATCACCACCGCCAGTAGTACAGAACTGAGCGCCAGCTCCAACGTGACCAGAGCGCCCTCGAATATCAGTTGGGAGTAGCCTTGCAGCATTTACTTCATCCTGTCGTCATTGGGCATAACCTGGGGGCAATGCCCCCAGGATGGATGCAGTCGTGCGCGGGGTTAGCCGCCGTAGACGTCAAAATCGAAGTATTTTTTCGCAAAGTTGTCGTAAGTGCCGTCTTCACGCATCTCGGCAAAGGCTTTATCGAGCGCTGCTTTCAGCTCGGTATCGGTTTTACGCAAGCCCATACCGGTGCCGACGCCAAAGAATTTATCGTCTTTCACCGCTTCACCGGCGAAAGCGTAATTTTTACCCGGCGGTTGTTTGAGGAAACCGTCACTGCCAGCCACTTCATCCTGGAAAGCGGCATCAATCCGCCCCGAAGCCAGATCGGCGTAAACCAGATCCTGATTCTGGTAAGGTACGACGGTTACTCCCTTAGGCTGCCAGTACGCATTAGCATAAGATTCTTGCGTCGTGCCCTGCAGCACACCGACGCTTTTTCCTTTCAGCGACTCTACCGTCGGCAGGATGGTCGATCCTTTTTGCGCAATCAGGCGCGAGTTAGCAGCATACAATTTGTCGGTAAAGGCAATTTCCTGCTGACGTTTCTCGGTAATCGACAGCGAGGAGATAATAGCGTCAATTTTTTTGGCTTTCAGTGATGGGATCAGGGCATCGAAATCACTCTCGACAAAGGTGCACTGCGTATTGATACGTTTGCACAGCTCTTTGGCCAGATCGATGTCGAACCCAACCAATTCACCTTTGGCATTCTTGGATTCAAAGGGTGCGTAGGTGGGATCGGTGCCGATCTTGAGCGTAGCTGGAATAGCGGCATAAGCGCTGCTGGCCGCAGCCAGCGCTATCGCCAAAGGAAGAGCTAAAAAACGCTTGTTCATACATTTCCCTCAAATTGATTTTATCGATGTCACTACGGACATTATTTCCCCACCAAATCAATTTGCAGTAATCGTGCCACATTGCTTGCGACAGTCGGAGGGAACGGCTCCGAGCGCCACAAAACTGTTTCCGGGGACGATAACCGCAAAATTAAACCGACCATTTAGGGTCGCGCTACGGGCTACAACGCTATGCCAGCGCCATGAAACAGTGTGCGTGGTGACGAGGGATCATTATGGTGCATTCATTGTGCTAATACAGTGCGTTGTTGCACAAATGTGCCAATTTGGGGATTTTTTTGTTAATTAGCGCCTTGCCAACGGGTGAACAAATCTTGCGGTAATTCGATATCGAACTGATCGATAACGCGATTTACCGTTTGATTGATAATGTCGTCAACGCACGTGGGCTGATGATAAAAAGCGGGTACCGGCGGCATGATCAATGCGCCCATCTCGGCGGCCTGAGTCATCAAACGTAAATGCCCCAGATGCAGCGGAGTTTCCCGCACGCACAGTACTAAACGGCGGCGTTCCTTCAATACCACATCGGCGGCGCGGGTTAGCAGACCGTCACTGTAACTGTTGACGATGCCCGATAACGTTTTGATAGAACAAGGTAAGATCACCATGCCCAGCGTTTTGAATGAACCGGAGGAAATACTGGCGGCAATATCACGCGCATCATGCACCACGTCAGCCAACGCCTGAACTTCACGTAGGCTAAAGGGCGTTTCCAGCGCTAAGGTCTGCCTTGCGGCATTGCTCATCACCAAATGGGTTTCTACATCGGCGACACCGCGTAAAACCTGTAACAACCGAACGCCATAGATAGCGCCGCTGGCACCGGAAATGCCGATGATGAGTCGTTTCATGAGGGTGTCTCTGCCAAAAAATTGTAAGGATCTGGCAAACTTTGCCGTAATGGCGTGGGATAAGCAAGTCAGGGAAGGTGAATGCACCGCGGCGGACGCCACAGTGCATTGATTTAACGCGGCTTAACCCTCGTTATGCATTTCCAGGTTTTCCGCTTCGGTCTGACCACGCAACACTTTCGCATCGTCGTTGCGCAGAGATTCCAAATATTCCAAATAGCTTTGGTCGACATCTTTGGTGACGTAAATCCCATTGAATACCGAGCACTCGAACTGGGTAACGTCGGGATTCTCTTCGCGTACGGCCTCGATCAAATCGTCGAGATTTTGGAAAATCAACCCATCGGCACCGATGATCTGACGGATTTCATCTACTTCACGACCATGGGCAATCAGCTCATTGGCGCTCGGCATATCAATACCATAGACGTTCGGGAAGCGGATTTCTGGTGCCGCAGACGCCAGATAAACCCGTTTTGCACCGGCATCACGCGCCATCTCAACAATTTGCTCAGACGTCGTCCCCCGCACGATCGAATCGTCGACCAGTAACACGTTTTTATCGCGGAATTCCGCACGGTTAGCATTCAGTTTACGGCGAACTGACTGACGACGAGCCTGTTGGCCAGGCATAATGAAGGTACGGCCGACATAGCGATTCTTCACGAACCCCTGCCGATACGGCTTATCCAGAATACGGGCGATTTCCAGCGCGATATCGCACGAGGTTTCCGGGATGGGGATCACCACGTCAATATCCAGATCTTCCCACTCGCGCGCAATCTTTTCACCCAACTTTTGGCCCATGCGTACACGGGCGCTGTAGACCGAGATTTTGTCCATGAACGAGTCCGGACGGGCAAAATAGACGTACTCAAACAGGCACGGGTTATTTTTCGGGTTTTCTGCACACTGCCGCGTAAACAGTTGGCCTTTATCGGTGATATACACCGCTTCGCCGGGCGCGACATCGCGTAAGAATTCAAAACCTAGCGTATCCAGCGCCACGCTTTCGGAGGCCACCATATACTCATTACGGCCGTCTTCCAGGGTGCGCTTACCGATCACCAGCGGGCGAATGCCATTGGGATCGCGAAACGCCACCAGACCGTGGCCGATAATCATCGCCACGCAGGCATAAGCGCCCCGCAGTTGCTGATGCATCGCCGTAACGGCGGTGAAGATGTTGTCAGACTCCAGCGGATAATGCGGGAAACGATCCAGCTCAGCGGCCAGCACGTTCAGCAGGATTTCGGAATCGGAGGTGGTGTTGATGTGACGGCGGCCACTTTCGAACAGCGACTGGCGCAGTTCATGGGCGTTGGTCAGGTTACCGTTATGGGCCAGCGTAATGCCAAAAGGTGAGTTGACATAGAAGGGTTGAGCCTCTGAAACGCTGGAGCTCCCTGCCGTTGGATAACGAACATGGCCGATACCCATATTGCCCTGCAAGCGCAGCATATGCCGCGCTTCAAATACATCCTTCACCAAGCCGTTTGCCTTACGCAGGCGGAACCCGTTATGGGCATCAATGGTGACGATGCCTGCGGCATCCTGTCCACGGTGCTGCAGCACCGTCAACGCATCATAAATCGACTGGTTTACCGGCATAAAACCGGCGATACCAACAATACCGCACATGTTGTCTTTTCCTCATCAGCGCTACCGCCCCGGTAAATGGGTCGGTAAGAAACTCGACGTGCTCTGCAGGTAGTCAAAGAACCACCTGATGATATAACTGAACTGGGGGATCAGCTGCGATTGTTTCCAATCTGCGCTCTGTGAAAAACCGGTAAACGTGTCCAGGAAGAACAGGATTGCCGCGACGATCAACACCCCGCGCAATGCGCCGAAACAGATCCCCAACACCCTATCGGTTCCTGACAGCCCGGTTTTTTCAACCAATGAGCTAATCACATAGTTAACAATAGCCCCTACGATCAGGGTCGCGATGAACAAAATGGCAATCGCGATCCCGTTCCGCACCAGTTCATCTTCAAAACGAGTGAAGTAGACGGCAAGGTAAGAGTAGAAATGGCTGGCGACAAAGAACGCACATCCCCATGTCACAAGTGACAATGCTTCGCGAACAAACCCACGGATCAGGCTCACCAGAGCCGAAAATCCAATCACCGCTAAAATGACGTAATCAATCCAGACCATGAACTATTCCAATAACGAATCGCCCCACATCTATTTCGCGGCGAATTCTAACAGAAAAAGAAAACGTTTGCGTAGGGGATTTCCCTACTACGTTACAAATAAAAAGCGGCGATGAAAAATTCTCAATCGCCGCGCCTACATAGCTGTTGTGCCAACCTACACGCCGTTCGGCAAACAACCTGTGGAGCTGAGAAAAACCGCTCAGCGTACGCTGTATGGCTTCACTTGCCCATTTAAGCCGCTGATCGATTTCAACGATGGCAGTGATGATTGCAGTTTCTGCTTCGAGGCGTCAGGCCCAACATAAATACGGGTGATCTCCCCCTGTATCGGTGTTGCAGGTACGCTGAAGGCGCGATAACCCGACAACCGCAACGAAGCAACAATCTCATTAACCTTGGCAGCATTCTTCAGTGCTCCCAACTGCACCACATAAGCCTGTCCTGCTGGCGCTTTCTCTTGCACCGGTTTGGGTTCTGGTTTCGGCTGCGGCTTCACCTCAGGTTTCGGCTGCGGTACTGGCTTTGGCTTGACCTCTTCCGGTTTTGGTTTCGCTGGCTGTGCCGGTTTGGTTTCAACCGGTGGTGCGGTTATCTTGCTCGATTGCTGTGCCGCCTGATGCGATGCCGCTTGGTTAGCCGCCTGTTGCTGGATCAGCGTTCCTGCCCCTTCCGGTGGCTGGGAGGGCAAAGGTTGGCTCACCGGCGGCAAGACGTCATTTTCCTGTGGATCGCCCGGTTTTGGCACCAGCGGAATCGCAGCAAAGTCATCTTCATAATGCTTTTTTTTGCCATCCAGCAGCCCTGGCAGGATAATCACCCCCAGTGCGACCAAAATCACGGTTCCGACCAGTCGATTCTGAAATTTGCTTGCCACTCACACTCCCCGCATTTCGTCTAACGCCGCCATCACCTGCGCAACGGTGTGGAACGATCCACAGACGATCACAATATCTTGATTATCCGCATCCCGCATCGCTTGACGCCAGGCACTTTCCACATCGGCAAACTGCTGCGGTTCCACCACATATTGTGCTAGCTGTTCCGCACTGGCACCGCGCGGGCCCTCCAGTGGCGCGCAATACCACGCATCAACCTGATCCCGTAGGCAAGCCAGCGTACCGGCAATATCTTTGTCCGACAACATGCCGACGACCGCACGCACTTTACCGCCGTTACGGGGTAATTGCGCTAACCGGCTGGCCAAATAACCGGCAGCATGCGGGTTATGTGCGACATCAAGGATCAAAAGTGGCTCATGCTGAACAATCTGAAAACGCCCCTGTAACGTGGCCTGTTGCAAGCCGGTGAAAATCGCCCGTTCATCGATCTCCAGCGCCGAATAGTGCAAAGCCGCCAACGCGGTAGCCGCATTGGGCAACGGTACATTTGGCGTAGGTAAATCGGTCAACAACGTCTCACCGCCCTGCCACTGCCAACGATCGCCCTGCGGGCTGAAGTGCCAGACATCGTCGCGACGATACAGCAAAGCGCCCAACGCATCGGCAACCTGTTGGATAGAGGCTGGCATATCGCCCTCGCCGACCACCGCCGGTTTACCTGCGCGGAATATGCCGGCTTTCTCGCGGCCGATGCTTTCACGATCGTCACCTAACCAATCGGTGTGATCCAGCGCGATACTGGTGATAACCGCAACATCCGGGTTAACGATATTGGTGGCATCCAGCCGCCCACCCAGACCGACTTCCAAAATAACTACATCCAACTTGGCCTGACGGAAGAGTTGCAACGCCGAAAGCGTGCCAAATTCGAAATAGGTCAGCGAGGTTTCGCCACGCCCAGCCTCAATCGCGGCAAAAGAGCGGCAGTGCTCTGCTTCACTCAGTTCTTCCCCTTGAATACGCACGCGCTCGGTATAACGCACCAGATGCGGCGAACTGTAGACGCCAACTCGCAACCCGGCCGCCAGCAGAATCGCCTCCAGCGTACGACAGGTGGTTCCTTTACCATTGGTGCCAGCAACGGTGAATACCGTCGGAGCCGGGGTAAGTAAATCAAGATGCGCCGCAACACGCTGTACGCGTTCCAGGCCGAGTTCGATCGCCTGGCTATGCAGACGTTCCAGATAATGAAGCCACGAGCTCAAAGGCGACGTGGCTTGGGGAATTTGGTGGTTTTGCATGAGTCCCATCACTGAACTTGGGTTCATTAATCCATCAGGGCACCACCCTCACCGCGGTAAAGGCGATGCACTACGTTACAGCCGCCGCTTAGCCACAAAGCAACCGTTGCGCGCCGCAGCGAAAACCCATGCCCGCTGCGGCGGGTGCAACCACTTATCCCTCAGCCGGATTCTCCGGTGCGAGAGTCGGTTGCGCATCATCAAATACCGGCTGCGGCTGGTTGGTCAGCTTAGACAGGATACTGGCCAATGTCTGACGCATCTCAGGGCGACGAACAATCATGTCAATCGCGCCTTTTTCGATCAGGAATTCACTGCGTTGGAAGCCAGCCGGTAATTTCTCACGCACCGTCTGTTCAATCACGCGTGGACCCGCAAAGCCTATCAAGGCTTTCGGTTCCGCGATATTGATATCCCCCAGCATTGCCAGGCTAGCAGAAACGCCGCCCATGGTCGGATCCGTCAGCACCGAGATATACGGCAGACCGCGCTCTTGCATCTTCGCCAACGCTGCGCTGGTTTTCGCCATCTGCATCAGCGACATCAGCGCTTCTTGCATACGTGCGCCGCCGCTGGCAGAGAAGCAAACCAGTGGGCAGTTATCTTCCAACGCCTGCTCGACCGCTCGCACAAAGCGCGCACCAACGACCGAAGACATTGAACCGCCGATAAAGGCGAATTCAAAGGATGCCGCTACCACCGGCATACCGTAAAGCGTCCCTTTCATCACGACCAGCGCATCTTTCTCGCCCGTCGCTTTCTGAGCGGCCACCAAACGGTCTTTATATTTTTTGGAGTCTTTAAACTTCAGCGCGTCTTTCGGCTCCAGTTCACTGCCCAGTTCCACTTCACTGCCTTCATCCAGCAGCGTATGCAAACGCATACGCGCAGACATGCGCATGTGGTGGTCGCATTTCGGGCAGACTTCCAGGTTACGTTCCAGCTCGGCGCGGTAGAGAACCTGACCGCAACTGTCACACTTAGTCCAAACCCCTTCAGGAATGCTCGCCTTACGGGTTTGGGTGATATTGCTCTTGTTTAGAATTCGTTCAATCCAGCTCATCGATGACCTTTCTGTTTGAACCTGGCAGAGACGCCAGTTCGCAGTTCATGCTTTAACAATCCTCCTGCAATAACCGCCAATACAAAAGCCGCTGAGCCCAGTGCGACAGACGCACGGTTGAGCCATTAGCTTTTAGGGCGTTCGCAGGAACAGACCATAAATGCCGCTCATTAAACCATATTGGCTCGACGCTGTGGACAAAAAACTGGTCGAACCGATAGGTTGAGCGATGTTTTTACTGTTTTTGCTGACGGGCCGCCGCGCGTTTATGACGCCATATTTCAATGATGCCCGGCAAAATTGACACCACGATAATAGCAACAATCAGCAGTTTCAGGTTTTCCTGCACCACCGGGACGTTACCAAACAGATAACCCGCATAGGTGAACAACAACACCCAAACAAACGCGCCGATCACGTTATAAGCTGCAAAGTGGCGATAGGACATGTGCCCCATACCGGCAACGAATGGGGCAAAAGTGCGTACGATCGGCACAAATCGCGCTAAAATAATGGTTTTACCACCGTGCTTTTCATAGAACTGATGGGTTTTATCCAAATAGCTGCGGCGGAAAATTTTTGAGTTAGGATTGCTGAATAACTTTTCACCGAACAACCGACCAATGGTGTAATTGACCGCATCGCCCAATATCGCCGCAGTGACCATCAACGCCACCATCGTGTGTACGTTCAAGTCGTTGGTCGGCAGCGACGCCAACGCACCTGCAACAAACAGCAGAGAGTCCCCTGGCAGGAACGGTGTAACGACCAACCCAGTTTCGCAAAACAGAATCAGGAACAAAATAGCGTAAACCCACATGCCGTATTGCGCCACCAGCTCCGCCAGATGCACGTCGATATGCAGAATAAAATCAATAATAAACGTAATGATGTCCATAGGTGTTCTCTTGACGCCGGGTATCTCTGCCCAGCAGATTATTCAGGGAGTTCAGTCAAACATTTAGTCATCAGCCAAAAACAGCGGCCCCATCGATGGCCGCGGCAAGCCGAAACGCTCGGGGTAATCCACCGCCACCAGATACAGCCCTTCTGCTTTTGCCGTCGCGGCGGCCAGATTGCGATCTTTTAGCGCCAGCAGTTCAGCCATCCAGTTTTCATCCTGATTGCCACAGCCAATTTCCATCAAACTGCCAACAATGTTGCGAACCATATGATGTACAAACGCATTCGCCTTAATGTCTACCACGATATATTGCCCGTGGCGCGTAACCTTAACGTGTTTTACATTACGCCACGGCGTACGCGACTGACACTGCACAGCACGGAAAGAGGTGAAATCGTTTTCACCCAATAATGCCTGCGCCGCCCGCTGCATACGATCGGCATCCAGCGGGTGATAAAAGTGGGTCATCCCTTGCTGTAATACCGCCGGGCGATAGCGATGGTTGAAGATGACATAGCGATAGCGGCGTGCGGTAGCGCTAAAACGCGCGTGGAAATCGTCACTCACTTCGCTCACCCAACGCACGGCAATATCCGGCGGTAAATGGGTATTTACTCCCATCGTCCACGCGGCATCCTTGCGGCGGGCGGTGGTTTCAAAATGCACCACCTGCCCTGTCGCATGCACCCCGGCATCGGTACGCCCAGCGCAGAACACCACGATCGGTGCATCGGCCACTTTGCTCAACGCCTGCTCTAGGCAAGCCTGTACGCTAGCCACTTCCTGCTGGCGTTGCCAGCCATAATAACGACTGCCGTCGTATTCAATCCCCAGCGCTATTTTCAGCACCGGTGCTACAGCGTCGGACATCAGTTCAGTTGCTCCTGCAACAAACGTTCTGCGGTTTCAATCGCCATCAATGCACCACCGAAGCGCACGTTATCCGCCACTGACCAGAACTGTAAAATCTCGGGAATACCATAATCATTACGCAGGCAGCCAATGCTCAAGGCATCACTGCCGGATGCATCAGTCACCTGAGTCGGGTAATCATCTTCTTCGCTTAACTGGATATCGTCGGTCTGCTCCAGTTCGGCCCGCGCCTCTTCGGCCGCGATCGGACGCAGCGCTTCCAAATGCACCACCTGTGCATGGCCGTAAAATACCGGAGATTGGACACAGCTCACGGAAATCGGCAGACCTTCATCTTGCAGCACTTTACGCACCTGATCGACGATCAAACGCTCTTCGCGCACGCTGCCTTGCTCATCAGCCATCAGCGGTAACAGGTTGAATGCCAACTGTTTGGCAAACACGCCAGCCTCGGCCGGGATACCGTTAAGCAAGCGGGCACTTTGGCCGGCCAAATCGTCTACCGCCGCTTTGCCACGGGAAGAAACAGACATCAGCGTAGTCACGTGTATACGAGACAATCCCGCCTGTTCGGTCAACGGTTTGATGGCGGTCAGCAGTTGGCTCACCATACTGTCGGCGACCGCGACAATATTACGATTGCGATAATCGGCCAGCACCTGCGGGTTAACGCCCGGCACCACCAGTGGGACATCCGGCTCCAGCGCAAACAGCCCACTGGTGTCGATCACCAAGCACCCCATGTTACCCGCCTCTTCGGCATAGCGGGCAGCGGCGTCGCTGCCAGCGACAAAAAATGCCAACTGTGCCTGCGACCAGTCAAACTCTTCGGCATTCTCCACCAACAGGGACTTACCATTGAAGCGGACCGATTCGCCAGCGCCGCGTTCACTGGCTAAAGGATAGAGTTCGCCCACTGGGAACTGGCGTTCCTGCAAAAGCTCCAGCAACGCTTCCCCTACCGCGCCTGTAGCGCCGAGCAGAGCAATATTCCAGCCGTCTGACATTGGGTTTCTCCCGAGTATTTCATTTAAAAGCAGACGGGCAGTGTCACCACCGCCCGATAATCTTTTGCCGCGCATTGGCGCGACGAGGGTTTAAGGCCAGCGCCGGTATGCAAAGCGCCACCGTTCGAAACACTAAACGGTGCATCACCGCTTATCGCACGTTAAACCCCAGTTTATGGAGTAACGCCGCACTGGCGCTGTCATCACACAACACGCGCAACGACGACCATTCACGGCGTTCCTGATAATGCTTACGCAGACGATCAAACTCGCCCGGCTGCCCCGCCACCTGACGCAACGGCGCATCATCGCGGCGCACATCATACACTAAGTGCATCAATCGTTTTAATTTGCCTTCATCCAGCGCGCCGTTAAGGCGAACCTCACTGAACTCAGGCGTCGGCAGCAGCGACGCCAATTCAATAGATTGCGGCGCACCCAAATGTTGGCTATATGCCTCAAACACCTGGGTGGTGCCACGCGCCTTGCCCTCGAGCGTATAACCGGCAATGTGCGCAGTGCCAATATCGACGCGTTCGAGCAGCGGCAATGACAGCGCCGGTTCCGGTTCCCAAACGTCCAGCACCGTGCTGATTTTTTTGCCCTTTTCCAGCGCTTGTAATAGTGCGGCATTATCCACCACGGCACCACGGCAGGCATTAATCAGAATGCGGTTATCCGGCAACGCAGCCAACAGTTGCGCATCGGCCATATGCCACGAAGCATAAGGACCGCTCTTGTTAAGTGGGGTATGGAAGGTCAGCACGTCCGCTTCCGCGACCAATTTTTCCAAAGAGTGGAACTCACCCGCGTCGCCACGATCGGCACGCGGCGGATCGCACAGCAAGGTGCGTACCCCCAAGGCGGTTAAGCGAGCGTCGAGACGGGAACCCACATTCCCCACGCCAATAATCCCAACGGTTTTATCACGTAACTGGAACCCTTCCCGCTCAGCCAACAGCATCAGCGCAGAGAAAACATACTCCACGACCGCAATGGCATTACAGCCCGGTGCCGCAGAGAAACCGATGCCTGCCTGCTGCAACCACGCTTCGTCAACGTGATCGGTGCCCGCCGTCGCGGTGCCGACAAAACCGACAGGCGTGCCGTTAAGCAGCTCAGCATTAACCTGAGTGACCGAACGCACCATCAGCGCGTCGGCGTCAGCTAACGCGGCCTTGGGGATTGGGCGGCCAGGTACCGCTTGCACTTGCCCCAAACGGCTGAACAGATCAACCGCATACGGCATATTTTCATCAACCAGTATTTTCACTTGTTTCTCCGACAGAATACGGCGATTTCACTACGGCACAGTTTGCCATCGAATAACCCAGAAACCCAACGTTGTTCGCCACAACGATGCTAGGCGCGGCGAAAACGTTCAGGCGTGGTTCCGGCAATTTGCTGGAACATGACAATAAACGCCGAAGCCGAACTGTAACCCACCTCCAACGCCACTTCTTGCACGGTATGGCCTTTTTCCAGCAGCGAGATGGCATGCAAAAATCGCAGCCGCTGCCGCCATTCGCTGAATGACATGCCCAATTCTTGCTGACAACGGCGCGATAACGTGCGCTCGGTGGTATAGACCCGGCGCGCCCAAGCCGCGAGCGAAGCGTTGTCCGACGGGCAGCGCTCTAGCGCCTGTAGCACCGGGCCTAGGAACTTATCCTGCGAGGTAGGCAAATAAGTTTGTTGCACCGGTGACTGATGCAGTTGATCGATCAACACCCGGCACAGCCGCAAATCGGCTTTGGTTTGTGGCACCAGCATCTTACGCAGCAAACAGTCGTCAACAATCGCGCTGAACACTGGCGACACGTGCAGCAAGCACGCCTGCGAAGGCAGCGTGCCGCACAAGCGTTGAGCAATATTGACGGTACGAAATAGCACCGGTTTACGATTATAGCTGGAGTGTTCTACCCCCGGCGGCAGCCAAACGGCAAACTCGGGCGGTGCCAAAAAACGTTGCCCGGTAATGTTTAACGCGATCACGCCATTTTTCACGCAAATCACCTGCCCCCACGCGTGGCTATGCGGCGCGTATTCGGTATCGGCGTTGGTTTCTTCACAGCGGAAAAACAGAGTGCGCGGCGCATCCACGCCGGAAGTCGGATAATTACGTGTTTCGGCCATGGCAAAAGTTGTCTTAATTTCGGTAAATAATGTCTGATTATCACTATATATAACAAACCAGACACGCGTAAACTAGCCAATATCTTGCTTGTTGTTGAGAATGATTATCATGAACGTACTTTTTCCGTTAATGGCGGTGTTGATCTGGTCGATCAACGCCGTGGTTAGCAAAGCCTCTGCGTCCGCCATCGATCCGGCCGCTATTTCCTTCTACCGTTGGTTACTGGCGTTAATCACCCTAACGCCGTTTGTCTTACCGGGTGTCATCCGCAACTGGCAAGCGATTCGTGCCAATTGCGGGAAACTATTGATCCTCGGCCTGCTCGGTATGGTGCTGTATCAAAGCCTGGCCTATTACGCCGCCCACAGCGTCAGTGCGCTGTTTATGGGCATCCTCAACTCATTGATTCCGTTGCTCACAGTGCTGATCAGCATCTGGCTATTACGCGTGGTGCCAACGGTGGGCATTGCCATCGGCGGTATACTGTCGCTGGTCGGGCTTATCTGGTTAGTCAGTAGTGGGCAGCCGGGGCAACTGCTGCAACACGGCATCGGGAAAGGTGAATTGATGATGTTCGCCGCGTCGGCATCCTATGCGCTCTATGGCGTATTGACCAAACGTTGGGCTATCGCCCTGCCGAACTGGCAATCTTTGTATGTGCAAATTCTGTTCGGCGTACTGTTATTGCTGCCTAACTTCCTACTGGCACCCAATGTTGAACTCAACGGACAAAACATACCGCTGGTGTTGTTTGCCGGTATTCCCGCTTCCATCATCGCGCCATTTTTGTGGATCCAAGGCGTGATGCGTCTGGGTGCCAATACTGCGTCAATATTTATGAATCTGGCTCCGGTATTTACCGCGATTATTGCCGTACTGTTCCTGCATGAGCATTTGCACAGTTATCACCTGATCGGTGGCGGTATTACGTTGCTCGGAGTGATTCTGTCGCAACGCTTGCGCACCCCGCTTGGGGGGAAAAAACCGCTGACATCGCCCTCCGTAGAGCGCGTAAACGAGCGCTAGAACTCAGCGCCTTTTATCAGCGCCAGTCAGCTCACACAGGCCAAGTCAGTTTGGCCTGTGTGAGCGTTCAAGATAATAAAGCAAAGCGTATCCGCACCAGTAAACCGCCTAACGCCTCCGAAACCAACAGTTCCGGGCGGGTACCATGATAAGACGAAATATCTTTAACCAACGCCAACCCCAACCCGGCCCCCGGCTGCGCGCCCGCGTTATCCAATCGATAGAACGGTTGCAACGCCTGTAACCTATCTTCCTTGGCAATACCCGGGCCGCTATCTTCGATTTCCAACACGCATGTGCCCTGTAGTTGACTCATCCGCAATCGCGCAGTGACGACGCCATTGTCCGGCGTATATTTCAACGCGTTGTCCAGCAGATTCGCGCACATTTCCGTCAGCAACACCGCCTCACCGCCGATGCGACATATCGCCTCGCCTTCGTAGCCCAAATCAATCTGTTTGCTGCGTGCCTGCGGTAAACGCGAGAAGCAGGCATCACGTAGCAATTGCGCTAAATCCACCGGCGGGAATCGGCGTTCGGTCTGGTGTTCATGCGCTTTCAGCCGTGACAGATGTAACAGGCGATCGGTCAGCGCCACGGTGTTATCCAGCGTTTGGCGCATCGCCAACAGACTTTCGCGCCACTGCTCTGGCCGTTCACTGGCCAACGCCACACCGACCTGCGTTTTCAATACTGCCAGCGGTGTACGCAACTGATGCGAAGCATCTGCGCTAAAGCGCTCCTGACGCGCCACCATCAGCCGCAGCCGTTCGATATATCGGTTGAAGGCTAATAACAGGGGTTGCATCTCTGACCACGGCAACACATTGGGTAGCGGCGTCAACTCTCCGGGATCGCGGCGCAGCATAATGCCTGATAATTTACGCAACGGTTTCAGCAGCTTTTTCAACAATACGAAAGCTAATAGCAGCGTTAATACCACCACCGCTCCCTGGCTTATCAATGCGGCCAGCATCATTTGACGCGCCAGGTATTTACGCGACTCCAACGTTTCCGCCACCAGAATCATCGCCATTCCCATGACACCCGATTCGTTAATCGGCTGATAAAACGCCGCAACGCGAAGAGGCTGCCCCAAATAATCGGCATCGTAAAAATGCACTAATGCAGGATACAGCGTGGAACGCGGAATATTTTTCGGTGGTAAGGGGAGATCGTTATATCCCGAGAGGGTTTTTCCCTCGGGCGAGATCACCTCGTAATACAGCCGATCATTCATGTTGCGCTCGAAGCTGTCGAGCACCACATAGGGCACGTCCACCACCAGCCGCCCCTCTCTTACCACCAGCCGCTCGGCGACGGTGCGCGCCGATGCAAGCAGTGTGCGATCGTAGGCCAGCGTGGCGGCGCTCATGGCGCTGAAATAATGGGTATAAATCGAGATGCCGCCCAATACCGTCAGCGGCAGACCAAAGAACAGTAGCAATTGGTAAAATAGCGAACGCGGCGGGTTAAACCACTTCATTCATCAGCTCCAGGCTGTAACCCAAGCCGCGCAGCGTCACAATTGCCACGTTGCTACCGTGTAATTTTTTGCGCACCCGATGGACATACAGCTCGATACTCTCAGGATTTGCCTCATCGGAGAGGGTGAACACCTGCTCAAACAGTTGCTGCTTGGCGACCGGCCGGCCACGTCGATGGATCAAGGTGGTGAGCACCGCGAGCTCACGCGGCGTCAACGCCAGCGGTTTATCATCCAGCAAAAAGTAGCCTTCATCATGATAGGTCAATGCACCAAATTGCAACGCTTGTTGGGTTACCCCCACGCTGCGACGTAACAACGCACGGATGCGTGCCTCCAGTTCGTCCAGTTCGAACGGTTTGGTGAGATAATCGTCAGCCCCCAGATTTAATCCTTTGACCCGATCGGCGACGTCCGTTCTGGCCGTCAACAGCAAAACCGGCAACCCTTGCCCGCGTTTACGCAGCCGCGCCAGCAAATCCAGCCCATTCAAACGCGGCAGTGCGACATCCAACACCACCAGCGCGTAACGCTCGTTTAATAGCAGATGGTCAGCGGCCAGCCCATCGGCCGCGACATCGACGGCAAACCCGGCGCCGGTCAGCGCCTTTTGCAACCAATGCGATAACTCGGGGTGATCCTCGACTAACAAGAGACGCATATCACATCCTGTAAACTTTTCCGCGTGCTGAAAGGTAAATGAAAGGTTGATGTTTTAACAATTTAGCAACCCCGTGTCAGCGGGGATTCTCACAGTCTGAAAGAAAATACCTAGGGGAAGGCAATGAAAAAAATAATTACCCGTACTCTGACCGCCACCGCGCTGCTGCTGGCAGCTAACCAGGCATTTGCCCTCGATGCACCCAATCGTACCGAATGTATCGCACCAGCTAAACCCGGCGGCGGTTTCGATCTGACCTGTAAATTGATTCAGGTTTCACTACAGGAAACCAAAGCCATCGACAAGCCAATGCGCGTAACTTACATGCCCGGTGGCGTCGGCGCCGTCGCCTATAATGCCATCGTGGCACAGCGCCCGGCTGAGTTTGGCACGGTGGTCGCGTTCTCTGGCGGCTCATTGTTAAACCTGTCACAAGGTAAATTTGGCCGCTACGGCGTGGATGATGTGAAATGGCTGGCGGCCGTAGGCACCGACTACGGCATGATTGCAGTTCGCGCCGACTCACCGTATCACTCCCTTAAGGATCTGATGGAGGCGTTTAAAAAAGATCCGAACAGCGTGGTATTCGGTGCCGGTGCGTCAATCGGTAGCCAAGATTGGATGAAAACAGCGCTGTTGGCACGCGAGGTGGGCATCGATCCCCACAAAATGCGTTATGTGGCGTTTGAAGGCGGCGGCGAACCCGTCACGGCGCTGCTGGGCAATCATATCCAAGCCGTCTCCGGCGATCTGAGCGAAATGGTGCCCTACCTGCAAGGCGATAAAATCCGTGTGTTAGCGGTATATGCCGAGCAGCGTCTGCCGGGTCAACTGTCTGGCGTCCCTACCGCCAAAGAGCAGGGGTACAATCTGGTGTGGCCGGTGATTCGCGGCTTCTACCTTGGGCCCAAAGTCAGTGATGAGGAGTATCAATGGTGGAGCGACACCTTCACCAAACTGGCCCAAACCGAGGAATTTAAAAAGCAGCGTGATATGCGCGGTTTGTTCGAATTCAACCTAACCGGTAAAGAACTGGATGCCTACGTGAAGAATCAGGTCAATCAATATCGCGAACAGGCGAAAGCCTTCGGCCTGGCCAAATAATCTCGGGGGCATACCATGAGCGATCGTATTTTTGCCGTACTGTGGCTGCTGCTGTGCATCGGCGGCCTGTTTATCGGTTGGGGGATCCAAAGCGAATACAGCTATGAACCGTTGGGGCCACGCCCTTTCCCATTGGTTATTCTCAGCTTGATGATCGTGTGTGCCGTGCTGTTGCTATTTCGCCGTCCGCAGCGGATTACATGGCCACATCACACCGTGTTGCGGCGGCTGTTAGTGCTGGTAATTACGCTGGTGTTGTATGCCTGGGGGTTCGAATGGCTGGGGTTTCCTCTGGCGACCGCCCTGCTGACTTTCAGTATCGCGTTGCTGTTTAACGCAAGCGGGTTGGCTGCCGGTATTTCTGGTGCGGTGTTGGGCGTTGCGCTGTATTTCGCCTTTGACCGCTTACTTGATGTCACACTGCCGCTCGGCATTTGGCTGAGCTAACGGGGACGATGATGGAAACCTGGATGTATTTATCTCAAGGGTTTGAGGTGGCGTTAATTCCACAGAACCTGATGATTGCCCTCATCGGCTGTTTTATTGGCACCATCGTCGGCTTACTGCCGGGTTTAGGGCCGATTAACGGCGTGGCGATTTTGCTCCCGCTGGCATTTGCGCTGAAATTGCCGGCAGAGTCCGCATTAATTTTACTGGCAACGGTCTATATCGGCTGCGAGTATGGGGGACGAATTTCCTCAATACTGCTCAATGTGCCAGGAGATGCTGCCGCCATTATGACCGCGATGGACGGTTACCCAATGGCACAGCAAGGCCGCGCAGGTGTCGCTTTGTCGATGTCGGCGGTCAGTTCATTTATTGGTTCAATCATTGCCATCAGCGGTATTATCCTGTTTGCCCCCCTGCTGGCGCGCTGGTCACTGGCGTTTGGTCCGGCGGAATACTTCGCGCTGATGGTCTTTGCTATCGCCTGTTTAGGCAGCATGATGAGCCAAAACCCACTGAAGTCGCTGCTGGCCGCGCTGATCGGCCTTGGGCTGGCAACGGTGGGGGTTGATGCTAACACCGGCGTTTACCGTTTCACCTTCGACAGCGTACACCTTTCCGACGGCATTCAGTTTATCGTGGTAGTCATTGGCCTGTTCTCGGTCAGCGAAATATTGCTGATGTTGGAAGGCACTAGCGGCGGTCAAAAACTGGTGCGTAAAACCGGCCGTCTGCTGTTCAATCGCAAAGAAGCCGCCGAGTGTGTTGGCCCGACGCTGCGTTCATCGGTGGTAGGATTCTTCGTCGGTATTTTGCCCGGAGCCGGGGCAACGATTGCCAGCGCACTGACCTACATGACCGAGAAGAAAATCAGCGGCAACAGCGAGACTTTCGGTAAAGGTGACATCCGTGGCGTCGCCGCACCCGAGGCGGCCAACAATGCGTCAGCCTGTGGTTCGTTTATTCCCATGCTAACGCTGGGTGTACCGGGTTCCGGCACCACAGCGGTGATGATGGGGGCATTGACGCTCTATAACATCACGCCAGGGCCTGCGATGTTTACCGAGCAGCCAGATATCGTTTGGGGGCTGATTGCGGCACTGTTGATCGCTAACGTCATGCTGTTGATCATGAACATTCCGCTGATTGGGTTGTTCACCCGTATGCTGACCATTCCACTCTGGTTCCTGGTTCCGGCGATTGCCGCCGTATCCGCGGTGGGCGTGTATGCCGTTCACAGCACCACATTCGACTTACTGTTGATGGTCGGGTTAGGGGTATTCGGCTATATATTGCGCAAGATGCACTTCCCGATGTCGCCGCTGATTCTCGGCTTCGTTTTGGGGGAGTTATTGGAGCAAAACCTGCGGCGCGCTTTGTCAATCAGCAATGGTAATTTTGGCATTCTGTGGAGCAGCAGTATTGCGCAAAGCTTATTGGTGCTGGCAGTCGCGATACTGATTTTACCGCCGATACTGCGCAAGCTGCGTAAACACCGTAGCCGCACGGTAGAAGCGGCCAAAGCCAAGCCATAATTCTGGGGCAACAGTGGTTAATTGACGGGCGCGGCGTGCCGCGCCCCTACCATAAATCCGCACCGTGCTCGCACACCCTACCCGATACAACATTCACCGTAGTGGCCGGGCATGCCCGGCCTGTATTACATCTTCAACAGCCGTAAAATGGACGCAGCGTGCCACGCCCCTACCATAAAACCACACCGGGCTCGCACAGCCCAGCCGAGACAACATGCACCGTAGTGGCCGGGCATGCCCGGCCTGTATTGCATCTTCAACATCCATAAACAGGGCGCGGCGTGCCACGCCCCTACCATAAATCCACACCCGTGCTCGCACACCCTACCCGATACAACATTCACCGTAGTGGCCGGGCATGCCCGGCCTGTATTACATCTTCAACATCCGTAAAATGGACGCAGCGTGCCACGCCCCTACCATAAATCCGCACCGTGCTCGCCCACCCCAGCCGAGACAACATTCACCGTAGTGGCCGGGCATGCCCGGCCTGTCATGTATATTCAACAGCCGTAAAACGGGCGCGGCGTGCCACGCCCCTACCATAAATCCACACCGGGCTCGCACACCCTACCCGATACAACATTCACCGTAGTGGCCGGGCATGCCCGGCTGTCATGCATCTTCAACAGCCGTAAAACGGGCGCGGCGTGCCACGCCCCTACCATAAAACCACACCGTGCTCGCACAGCCCAGCCGAGACAACATTCACCGTAGTGGCCGGGCATGCCCGGCCTGTATTGCATCTTCAACAGCCGTAAAACGGGCGCGGCGTGCCACGCCCCTACCATAAAACCACACCGTGCTCGCACAGCCCAGCCGAGACAACAATCATCGTAGTGGCCGGGCATGCCCGGCCTGTATTGCGTATTCAGCATCTGCGAAAAATGGGTGTTACGGCTGGCGCAAAGACTCAACGGCTAACGTCAATGATGTCATATCATTACCTGTCAACAACGGCTGAAGAGTAGCAAATTGCGCCTCTGGCAGCGTATAAAGCCGCAGCGCCAACAGCCTTTCAATCGTCTTTTCGTCAAAGCGAGTACGAATGACCTTTGCCGGATTACCGCCCACAATGGTATAGGGCGCTACATCCGTGGTCACCACACTGCCGGCCGCCACTACCGCACCTTCGCCAATCGTTACCCCTGGCATCAGCATCGCTCGCATTCCCAACCAACAACCATCACCTAAGACGGTATTCCCTTTGGGTAAATACGATTGCGCAATAGTTTCCATAAAGGGGTAAAGGCTAAACCAGTCGATACGATGCGTATGGTTTCCCCCCATCAAAATGACGGCTTCTGCACCAATGCAGACATAATCACCAATGATTAATTGATCGATAACCCCTAACGGCTGCCAACTCTGGCTAACGGCATCGCCGTGTAAATAACGCACGACCGACCGTTCAAAACCTTCATCCCAACAGTCGCTGTAATAACTGTGCGTTCCCTTAATGATGATATTCGGGTTGGTGACAGTTTGGTGCAATAATTCCGTTTTAGACCAGTGCTTTTCTGACATGGCGTTTTCTCTTCATCAAAATAAAACCGCGCCACGGAACGTAAGATCGGTGGCTGTATTTTCCGTTCAAAAAATACAGCCGAGTCGAGTAATTATTGCTCTTTTTAATCTGATATCAGGATTCATTCAATCCACCTTATTAGCAAGGATAACGAAACATGTTGGCTGGTTATCCGCCCTATGATGCCGCTTCAACGCCACGTTCGCACTCGCCCATTTCTACCGGACGAGCGCGAAGAACCTCAGCATGCCACGTAGAGTCTACCGTCACTGATGGCGCAGGCCGGCCCACCACAGACGTAATTTCATGCCCCAATAGCTGGTCCAACCGGTGGTGCTCTGCACCACCTTGCCATGAGAAATAACGACAAATGTTGGCGTTACGCCTACCTGCCACTGTTCAGCTAAGGAGCCGCGCGGATCGTTGATAACCGGCATCGTCAGCCGTTTTGCCGCCAACCAGTCCGCCACTCGCCCATCATCGCCGGAGCGCAACGCCACACTCAGCACATTGCCCCCCTCTGCGCTTAATGAAGCAACGCTAGGGGTAGTGTAACGACACACGCCACACCAACTGGCCCAGAAATAGAGCAGCAGCGGCTTGTGTTGGCTACGTTCTGCCAGCGAAATCGGCTCGCCATCAAGGGTTTCTAGCTGGTGCGTTTCAAACGCGCTAGGTGCCTGCGGTGCACGCAGCACATCCATTACGAAAACGATGACCGTTACGATGCATAACAGGATAAAAATCTCACGCGCCCAGCGCTTCAACCTACCCATTGCTGGCCTTCGCCAACTGCTGCTTCACCAGACTTTCCAGATCGGCATACGACACCGCGCCCGGCAGCATCCGATCGCCGATCAGTGTCGCCGGAGTCCCCTGCACGCCAAGTTGTTCCGCCAATTGCATATTAGTGCGTAGTGTTTTCATACTTTGCTCACTGGGCGTAACCGCTTTAACCCCCGTTTTTTGCTGTGCGGCAGCAATACTGGCCTTATCGTGAAAACCCTTTTTCGCCATCAGGCGTTGATGCAAAGCCCAAAATTGCGCTGGATGTTGCTGCCATGTGGTCAGTGCAATACGCGCCGAACTGATCGACGTTTCACCTTTAAATGGCAGCAGTTTCACAACCAATGCGACCTCAGGATACTGTTTGACGATTTTTTCCAGCATGGGATCAAACTGCTTGCAATACGGGCAGTTGTAATCGGTGAAGGTCACCAGCGTCAGTTTGGCATTTTTCACCCCCAAACGTGGACTGGCCGGATCGTCATACAGTTTTTTGGCGTTCTGCTCAATCGCCTGACTGACCTGCTGTTCAGCCGTTTGCTGCTGCCAGGCATCTACCGCCTGCGCCAGAATATCCGGGTTGGAAACCAAGGTTTCACGCATAATTTCTTTGATGCGCGTTTCTTGCTCCGGGGTAAACGGCGCCGACGCCCAAGCGGGGGAAACCATCATCATCAATACAATCAGTAACATTCTCATTATTCGGTTCCTTTGGCAGCAGACAGCGTTTGCAAGACAGCATCACGGGTTAATAACGGTGATAACACCTCGCCGTTTGGGCTGTTAGGGCCATAAATTTGGTTAAAGGGGACGGCGACACTGCCACGGCGTTGCAGAAAAGCAGTAATCTCGGCCGAAGGACGGCTCCAGTCGCCACGCAACGCGACCACATCCTTCGCCATCAGCGCTTGTTGCACATCATCCCGTAGCAGTACGTTGAATTTGTTGGCTTTACAGGTCACACACCAGTCAGCGGTCACATCAACAAACACCCGTTTGTGCTGCGCTAATGCCTGGGTAATCGCCTGTTCAGATAAAGGCTGCCAATTAATGCGATCCTCCAGTGGTTGATGCCACAGTTTGGCGCTCAATGCCCCGCCGAGTACCATCACACCCACCAACAGTAGCGCACTGGCAGCAACCATCCCTGCTAAGCGCGCGCCGTGCTGACGCCAAACGGCCAGCAACAGGCCTAACAGCAGCAGCACCGCAACGACCACGGTTAGCGTAGCGCCAATGTGGTTAACCATTAAGCTAAGCAACCACAGTGAAGACGCGAGCATCAGCAGGCCCAGCACCAGCCGTAGCCTATTCATCCAACGCCCCGGCCGCGGTAGCTTCAGGGCCAATGCAGGCCACGCAGCAATTAACAGCCACGGCAGGCTCATACCGATCCCCAGCGCTACAAACATGCCCCACAGCACGGGTAATGGTGCAGCCAAGGCAAACGCCACTGCCGTACCGAGGAAAGGTGCAGAACATGGCGTCGCCAGTAGCGTGGCAAATGCCCCCTGCCAAAAGTGCCCGCTAAGCCCGTGCCCCCCTTGGGTCGCCAAACGCGTATTAAGATCGGAAGAGAGTTGCAGGTGGAACAAACCAAACAGGTTGGCGCTAAACAGTAAGGTGATCAGCACCATAAAACCGATAAACCACGGATTCTGGAACTGGATACCCCAACCGAGTGCGTGATTGCCCAATCGCAGTAACGTCATCAGCAAGGCTAAGGCCATGAATGACGCGACGATTCCCGCGCTGGAAGCCAGAAACTGCATGCGTACGCTGCGCCGATCGCGCTGTTCCACTTGTAAAATTGAACCTAACTTCATGCCCAATACCGGTAGCACGCACGGCATCAGATTGAGGATCAATCCACCGGCTAACGCCATCAGCACCGCTTGCCACAGCGGAAACGCGGCGTGGCTCTGCCCTGCAATAGGCTCACCGATGGTTAGCGTTGTCTCCTGCGCCACATCGCCATCGCCGATCACCAGCGTCAAGGTTTTGCCTCGCAGATCGGGGGCGCTGTCGCCCCAACCATCGCTCACCGGTATCCGCGCCAGTAATTGCTGGCCGTCGCTGCTGATATGCGGTGTACCGATATCCACACCGTCGAGGTTATCGAAAAATAGCGCCGGCTGCTGCCAACCACCACGGCGTTCGGCGCTGATTTGAAGCTCTCCATGCTGATAACCTGCGCGAAGGTTTTCCGCCACGCCCCGCTCTATCGGCACTTGCCCCATTGCCTGAGCAAAGTCGTGGTTAAACTGCGCATCATCAGGCGAACTCAGATCGAGGCTAAAGGGATAGTCGGTCAACACGCAGACATTGCTACAGGTAGACAGCGTTAAGGTTCCCGCCAACGTGCTCGGCGGTTGTCCTTTCATCACAATAGGCAGCGTGACCCGATGGTGATAACCCTGGGTAGAAATACCCGCGACCTCAAAGCGCTGCGGCGTAGGCCAGTACCAACGCGCCGGTGGCGGACTGCCCTGCCAGGTAATTTCTGGCGCAATGCCCCCTTCGCCTGGGGAGCGCCAGTAAGTTTTCCAGCCGTCTTGTAGCTCGACTGACAATAACAGGCGGGTTTCGCCAGCCTGGGAAGTATCGGCGCGCAGCCGAACTTGCGCGTGTTCGTTAGTTGGGCTTTGCAGCCAGCCGCTATCCGCCGCCTGCACCATCGGCAGCCAGAGCAATAGCAGGCTGGCAAGTGCCAACCTAAAAATCTTCAACATAGTTTTCTCCGTAAATGAATGTGTCATCGTCCAAATCAGACGATTAACTCATTCACGGAAGACGCATAATCGTAGATGTACCCTGAGGGTCGGCGGGGAAATGGCTCGCAGAGGGGGAATGCGCAGACGCGCAGCCATGGTCGGTGCCAACAGCTCTAGCAATAGTGCCAATCCAAGCAACATGCCTTCAAACATCAGCGGAGGCGCGGCTAATAAGGATTTTGCACTGAGTTCACACGGCGTGACAGGAGCGTCAGTGCTATCATCACCGGCCGTTATTGCGCTACTGATTACTGGGATGCCGACGACCATTTGCAACGCATGCAAGCCCGCCATGCGCTGCGTGATGCAGGTCAGCACCACCAGACAAGCCAGACATAAAAACCATTTTGCACTTCGCTGCCGTTTAACCATGACATCCTCTGTTCTGATTCTGCGCTTATCTTAGCGGCACCAAAGTAATTGGCAACATTTTGCCTGTAAAGAAATGTCTGCCTGGCAGTATTGATAGCATCAATTAACAGGTATCATAGACCGCTTATGTTTCCTTAAACCTGTGCTTTTCGCCGGGTATGACTTTTTTCTGCACAGCGAAGGACTGGTGATATGCAACCTTTGAGTGGCCCCGGTACCCACAACGTTTCCGAACGCTCTCCGGCCGGGGGGAAATCCACCGTCTCTGACGATCAGCCTCTCTCGCCAGCACAGCGTACGCGGCTAGAGAAACTGATTGTCAAAATTATGGCGCTTAGCCCGACGAAATCAGCCGAGATATGGGTTACGCTGCGGCATGACCTTGGCGTCAATCAACTGGGCGAACAGCACAGTGAGTTGCTGGCGCGCCATTTTGAACCCGCCGAACAGCTGTTGCAAAGCCGGTTGAGCCAGGCACAGCAAAGCCACGCCAACCGCCAGTTGCTGCAACAGTTAACCGAGCTACTACCGCAGGGAAATAACCGTCAGGCCGTTAGCGATTTTATTCGTCAGCAATTCGGCCATACCGTGCTGAGCCAACTTAGCCACGAACAGTTGCAGCAAGTCTTCAATCTGCTACAAACCGGCAGCCTAGCGATTCCCCAACCGCAGCAGACCGCGACCAGCGATCGTCCGTTGTTACCCGCCGAGCATCAAAACCTGCAACAACAGGTCACCAAGCTCAGCGCCGCTACCGGTGAATCTCCGACCAAAATCTGGCAAAGGCTGTTTGATTTGGTCGGAGTGAAAACTAACGATCCGCTGCCAGCACGTCATTTCCAACTGTTAAGCCAGTATTTGCAGGCCAAAATAGCGCTCAGCCCGCAAAGTGCGCCAACCTTGAACAATTTGCTGGCGGTATTGAAGCAACCGGCCGATCGGCAAGAGCAGCAACAATTGAATGATTACTGCCAGACACGCTTTCACTGTGCTGCCAACGCGCCACTGACCCATGCTCAACTCAATGATGTCATCAACCAGTTGTTCGCTCAGCGTTTGGAAAAGGTCGGTGTTACGCCGTTGATTCACCACGACGCACCGCCACAACCATTGCTCAACCCGCTGATCGCCGCACTGCCACTGCCGGTGCAAAAAGCACTCAGCAAACCCGCCGTGGCATTTATCGTCCTGGTGATGGTGCTAGTCATAGTGTTAGCGCTGGTGTTTTAACCCTAGCTACAGCCGCAATCCGCTAGCGTTTGCCCGACCAGCGAGCCGCGAGATTCCCCGATAGCCAACGGATGGCCGTCGCGTAACCAAAAGTCCAATCCACCGTTCGGCTCTTTCACCTTGAAACCTTGCAGTGCTAATTTGAAGGCGACTTTAGTCAACTCTCAGGCGCTCCCTACCCGCCCAAAATGTGCTTTTTCGCCCCCGCCTCTTTTCATTTCGTTCAGTTTGCTCTATTTGTAACGCCCTTCTTCGTTTTAAAGGATTTTCCCCATGGCCAGAATTTTCGCCAACGGGCTGTTGTTAAGCATGATAGTTAGCCTGCTGACCGCCTGTAATGACACCGAAACACGCCCACAGATCGATATTGAAGGTAAAACAATGGGTACGTTTTACAGCGTAAAAATCAGTGGCGCAGTGGCCGAAAGCCGTCAGCAATTACAACAAGACATCGACGCACTACTCGAACAGGCAAACGACGATATTTCGACCTATCGCCCCCACTCGGTACTGTCGCGTTTTAACCAGTCGCGCAGCGCTGAACCGCAGCCTGTCCCGCGCGGGATGGCCGACATTATCCTGACCGCGCTACGTATTGGCCGCGACACCCATGGCGCCATGGATATTACCGTCGGCCCGTTAGTTAATCTGTGGGGGTTTGGCCCGGATAAACACCCGGTAAAGATACCTAATCCGCAGCAAATTGATGCAGCTAAAAGCAACGTTGGTTTGCAACATCTGAAATTAATCAGCGACCAACACGGCGAGAGGCTGCAAAAGGATTTGCCGAGTCTGTATGTTGACCTTTCAACGCTCGGTGAAGGTTACGGCGTCGATCAGTTGGTAAAACTGATGGCACGTAAAGGCATCACCAATTATCTGGTATCGGTCGGTGGCGCGGTGTCATCGCGCGGAGTAAATGGCCAGGGAAAACCGTGGCGCGTCGCGATTCAAAAACCAACCGATCGTGAAAATGCGGTGCAAGCGCTGGTGGATTTGCAAGGGTACGGGATCAGCACCGCTGGCAGTTACCGTAACTACATCGAGCAAGACGGACAACGTTATTCGCACGTAATCGATCCCACAACGGGCCGGCCGATTACCCATAAGCTGGTTTCCGCCACGGTGATTGCACCCACAACGCTGGAAGCTGACGGCTGGGATACCGGGCTGATGGTGTTAGGAACGGAAAAAGCGCTAAAGCTAGCCGAGGAAAAAGGTTTGGCGGTGTATTTAATCAGTAAAACCGATACAGGTTTTAGCGCGGTGATGACACCACAATTCAAAGCTTTTTTAGTGCAATAAATAAGGGATAAAACGGGCGCGGCGTGCCACGCCCCTACGCTACATCAACACCGTGCTGACACCGCCCGCACGATACAATGTTCACCGTAGTGGCCGGGCATGCCCGGCCTGTCATGCGTATTCAACATCCGTAACACGGGCGCGGCGTGCCACGCCCCTACGCTACATCCATACCGTGCTCTTACAACCCGCACGATACAATGTTCAGCGTAGTGGCCGGGCAAGCCCGGCCTGTCATGCGTATTCAACATCCGTAACACGGGCGCGGCATGCCACGCCCCTACGCTACATCAACACCGTGCTGACACCGCCCGCACGATACAATGTTCAGCGTAGTGGCCGGGTATGCCCGGCCTGTAATGCGTATTCAACATCCGTAACACGGGCGCGGCGTGCCACGCCCCTACGCTACATCCATACCGTGCTCTTACAACCCGCACGATACAATGTTCACCGTAGTGGCCGGGCAAGCCCGGCCTGTCATGCGTATTCAACATCCGTAACACGGGCGCGGCATGCCACGCCCCTACGCTACATCCATACCGTGCTCGTACAACCTGCACGATACAATGTTCACCGTAGTGGCCGGGCATGCCCGGCCTGTAATGCGCATCCCACATACGTAACACGGGCGCGGCGTGCCACGCCCCTACGCTACATCAACACCGTGCTGACACCGCCCGCACGATACAATGTTCAGCGTAGTGGCCTGGTATGCCGGCCTGTCATGCGCATCCCACATCCGTAACACGGGCGCGGCATGCCACGCCTACGCTACATCTAAGCCATGCTCACACCGCCCGCATCATACAATGTTCAACGTAGGGGCCGGGCATGCCCGGCCTGTCATGCGTATTCAACATCCGTAACACGGGCGCGGCGTGCCACGCCCCTACGCTACATCCATACCGTGCTCGTACAACCCGCACCATACAATGTTCACCGTAGTGGCCGGGCATGCCCGGCCTGCTGTAATGCACACGGCACAACCGATTGCTGTTACTTAGTCAGCGCAATAATCCCCAGCGTCAAACCAGCAACCGCCGCGGCGCCACCGGCGATTGCGCCTGCTGTTTCCCAGTTATCCTGTGTGGTGCCTTTCATACAGGTGTTGGTATGTACCAATCGCCCCTGGTCATCATAAACCGGTACGCAAGGAGAATTGGTCGCACAGCCAGCCAATACGGCTGCAAGTAATCCAACCACAATTATTTTTTTCATATTTATTGCCTCAATGTTCGATCACGCTTCAACGCAACGTTGAGCGGTGATCACCGTTTCGCGGCTATTGTATGCACAATCATCTGAATGAACAGTCAATGATCTCCCGACGGCGATCATTTGGGATAACTCTGAACGGGCATTAGGCGGATAACGGGCAGTAAAAAGCCCGCATAATCGCGGGCTTGATCTCGTTAGGCGTTAAAACAAATTATTTCTGCAATTTACGCATAACCAGCGTGGCGTTAGTGCCGCCGAAGCCGAAACTATTCGACATCACCGTGGTCAGTTCGCGCTGGGTCGGTTCGGTCACGATATCCATACCCGCCGCTTTCTCATCGAGATTGTCGATATTGATGCTCGGGGCGATAAAACCGTGTTCAACCATCAGCAGGCTATAAATAGCTTCTTGCACACCGGCCGCGCCCAACGAGTGCCCGGTCATCGCCTTAGTCGACGAAATAGCCGGCGTCGTGTCACCGAACACTTCACGGATTGCGCCCAGCTCTTTCACATCGCCCACCGGCGTAGAGGTGCCGTGCACGTTGATGTAATCGATTGGGGTATCCAGATCCTGCATCGCCATCTTCATGCAGCGCACCGCGCCTTCGCCCGATGGCGCCACCATGTCAGCTCCGTCAGAAGTTGCACCGTAGCCAATGATCTCAGCATAAATGTGCGCGCCGCGCGCCAACGCGTGTTCCAACTCCTCGACTACCACCATGCCACCGCCGCCAGCGATAACAAAGCCGTCGCGCGCTTGATCATAAGTACGGGATGCTTTTTCTGGTGTGTCATTGTAGCTGGTTGACAGTGCGCCCATGGCATCGAATTCACAGGCCATTTCCCAGCACAGTTCTTCACCGCCGCCAGCAAATACCACATCCTGTTTGCCCAGTTGAATCAGTTCAACCGCATGACCAATGCAGTGTGCGGAAGTCGCACAGGCAGAGCTGATCGAGTAGTTAACACCGCGGATTTTAAACGGGGTTGCCAGACAGGCGGAAACGCCAGATGCCATGGCTTTGGTGACCATATAAGGACCAACGCCGCGCAGACCTTTGGCACGCATACCGTCAGAACCGGCAACTTGGTTACGTGGCGAACCACCGCCAGAACCGACAACCAGACCGGTGCGCTCGTTAGAGACCTGATCGGCTGCCAGACCAGAATCTTTAATGGCTTCTTCCATGGAAAGGTAGGCATAAACCGATGCATCGCTCATGAAACGCATCACTTTGCGGTCAATCAAACCGGTAGTGTCCAGTTTAACATCGCCCCATACGTGACTACGCATGCCGGAATCTTTCAGTTCCTGGGAGAAAGAGATCCCAGAACGTCCTTCCTGCAGGCTTGCCAGGACCTCCTGTTGGTTGTTACCAATGCTGGAGACAATGCCCAGGCCTGTAATCACTGCACGTTTCATTCAATACCTCTTCCACAATATTTTTCATTCGGGATTTCGCATCGCACTTTAGCGTACAGTTGTACGCCGAACAAGTCCGATCAGCATTATTCTGTGTAATTCTGATCCAGTTTGCGCCATAGCGCCAGCGCCGTTAAAATCTTGTCACCCCTTGAATTATGAGCAACTGACCGTGAGCCACGCCCCCATCCAAACCGCTGCATTATCCTGGAACGAACAGGGTACACCTGTTTCGAAACAGTTTGATGACGTCTATTTTTCCAACCAGGATGGGCTGGAGGAAACCCGTTACGTCTTTCTGGGCGGCAATCGGCTGCCTTCACGTTTTGCAGACCACCCGCGGCCACTGTTTATTGTGGCGGAAACTGGCTTTGGCACCGGCCTGAATTTCCTGACGCTATGGCAGGCATTTGACCATGTCCAACGCGCAACGCCCGCTGCCACAGTGCAACGTTTGCACTTCATCAGCTTCGAAAAATTCCCACTGCAATTGGCCGATTTGGCAGCAGCACATGCGCGCTGGCCGGAACTGCAACCCTTTGCCGATGAACTGCGTGCCCAGTGGCCGCTGCCGTTACCCGGCTGCCACCGACTCGTGTTAGCCGGGGGCCGCGTCACGCTTGACCTGTGGTTTGGTGACGTCAACACGCTATTACCCAGCTTCGACCACAGCATGAATAACCAGGTTGATGCCTGGTTTCTTGATGGTTTTGCGCCATCAAAGAACCCGGATATGTGGACCGAGCAGTTGTTCAACGCGATGGCGCGTTTCGCCCGGCCTGGCGGCAGTTTCGCCACCTTTACTGCCGCCGGTTTTGTGCGCCGCGGCTTACAGCAGGCGGGATTCTGCGTTGAAAGAAGCAAAGGCTTCGGCCAAAAACGTGAAATGCTGATCGGTACACTGCCAGCCGACACGCCGGCGGCCGTCAATCCCACGCCTTGGTATGCGCGCCCTGCCGCAGAACGCCTTGATGATATTGCTCTGATCGGCGGCGGTATTGCCAGCGCCCTCACCGCTCTGGCGCTATTACGCCGCGGTGCCAAGGTGACGCGATGATGCACCGGCAAACGGGGCGTCAGGCAACCGTCAGGGGGCGTTATACCCGTTACTAAACGGGCGCGATAATCCGCTGGAGCGTTTTTTCTGCGCCGCCTTTCCCTTTGCCCGCCGCCAGTATGATGCTCTGGCGCAAGACGGGGTGAATTTTGCTCATCAATGGTGCGGTGTCAGCCAGTTAGGCTATAACGAGAAAAGTGCGGCGAAAATTGCCAATATTCTGGCAACCGACTGGCCGGCGGAACTGGCATCTGAGGCCGACCGCGCCACGCTAAACCAACTCGCTGGGCTAGATAGCGGATTTGACGGTATTCATTATCCGCAAGGTGGCTGGCTAAGCCCGGCCGAGCTCACCGACGGTGCGATGGCCCTCGCGCAACAACAGGGGATAATCGTCCACTACGGCTATCAACTCGACGCGTTGACGCCCGTTGCTGCAGGCTGGCAATTGGCCTTCAGCAATGGTGAAAATCGTCAACACGCGACGGTGGTATTGGCGAATGGCCACCAGCTGCCGTCATTCCCTGTCACTGCCGCGTTGCCAATGACGGCGGTGCGCGGGCAGGTTTCACATATTCCTACCACGCCAACGCTTAGCCAATTGAAACAGGTATTGTGTTACGACGGTTACTTGACGCCGGTTAATCCACTCAATCAACAACATTGCATTGGCGCAAGTTATCAACGCGGCGATGTCGGCACCGATTACCGTGAACCAGAGCAGCAAGAAAACCGCGCGCGTTTGCTGCGCTGTCTGCCAGAGCAAACCTGGACACAGCAGGTTGACGTGAGCGACCGGCAAGCACGCTGTGGCATACGCAGCGCTTCACGCGATCATCTGCCGCAGGTGGGCGCCGTACCGGATTATGCGCAGACGCTAGCGCGCTATCACGCGTTGTCGCGCCAACGCCAGCGTGGCGAGAATATTGAGACGGCACCGGTCTATTCGGGGCTGTTTATGCTGGGCGCGTTGGGTTCTCGCGGATTGTGTTCCGCCCCGCTGGCGGCAGAAATCTTAGCTGCGCAGATGTTTGGCGAGCCGCTGCCGGGCGATGCTGAAACCTTGGCAGCGTTAAATCCCAATCGGATGTGGATCAGAAAACTATTGAAAGGACGTGCAGTGTAATTCGCGGCGTCGGGGCTCAACCACTGAGCCCCAGCAATCAGGCGGTGCCCAGAGCCGTCTGGTACAAGCGCTCCCACATGCCTTCAACCAGCACCTGATCCGGCGGCGAAAGTTCACCGGCGCGTATGGCCTGATGCAGACTGTCTTCCACCCGAGTTTTCAGCGCTTCGGCACTGTGCTCGCCCTGCAGCTCCGCCTCAGCAACCGCTAGGGTCAAATGACCGCGCAGGTAGCCACCGGCAAACAGTTCATCATCACTGGCGTGGTCTACCATGTCATCAATCAGCGCCAAAATGCGCGCTTCAAATTCAGCGATCATTAAATTTCCTCATTATTCCCTGCGCTTTCACATTCTGCCGCTTGGGTACGCAACCGGTCACTGATTAAGTGCCATGGCATTCGCACATTTGCCCTTTCGCTACCAAGGCGAATGTGAAAGGTTCAGGGTTAGTTAAACTGACGTCAGTTGAGATCTTCCGGATAGGGGAAATGCTCTGGCGCCAACGGGGGCGTATTGTAAAACGATTGTAACGCCTGAATAAAGCGTGCAGGACGTTCGGGTATCCCTTTTTCCAACAATTCTAACACCCGGTTACGCACTTTCCGCTGAAATGCAATGCGATCCGGCTCGCACTCACCGTTCAAATTGTCGCAACTGACGTTGAACGGGAACCCCGCCGCAACGCAGAACAGCCACTCGAGCGCCTGAGGGTTAATTTCTACCGCTTCAAACTCACTTTGCGTTTGCGCATCACGGCCATCAGGACAATACCAGTAGCCAAAATCGACCCGCTTACGTCGTTCCTCACCGGCGATGCACCAGTGGGAAATTTCATGCATACCGCTGGCATAATAGCCGTGGGCAAACACAATTCGGTTGTAAGGCAGCGCATCATCCGCTGGCAGATAAATGGGTTCATCATCGCCTTTGACCAAGCGCGTGTTGTAATCTTCACTGAAGCACTGATTAAAAATTTCAATCAATTGCGAATATTGGTGTGTGTCAGACATAAAAGACTCAATAACCACAAAAATAAAGTGGCAATTATTTCATGTTGCCGCTCTTTTGGCTCGTTAAAAATGCATCGATAGCCACTGCTGAATTTCCGCACCGTGGTTGTCGTACAACAGTTTCAGGCTCATGACCAACGATACGATCACGATCATTGGCCGAATCAACTTTTGACCACGCGTTAACACCATGTGAGCGCCCAGACGTGCGCCCAGAACCTGCCCGGCTAGCATCACCAGCCCAATGCCCCACAGCACTTTGCCGCCCACGATGAAAAATATCAGACTGCCGAAGTTGGAGGTAAAATTCAGCACTTTGGCATGGGCGGTAGCCTTCGCTAGGTTGAAGCCACACAGCGTCACGAATGCCAACGCGTAAAAAGAACCGGCGCCGGGGCCAAAAAAGCCATCATAGAAACCCACGCAGCCCCCCGCCACTAAGCCAAACGGCAACGCACTCAGACGGCGCTGACGGTCGTTTTCCCCCAAACGCGGCGTCAGCAGAAAATACAAACCGATGCCAATCACTAATAGCGGTAACATCTGGCGCAGCAGATCGGCGCGCATATGTTGCACCAGAATCGCGCCAGCAATCGAACCGAGCAACGTGAGGAAGATCGTCAGTTTTTGATCGTTAAGATTCACCGCTTTGCGGCGAATGAAGTACCAACTGGCAGAAAACGATCCGCCGACAGATTGCAATTTATTGGTCGCCAGCGCCTCCGCCGGGGGAACTCCGACCGCCAGCAGTACCGGCACAGTGAGCAAACCGCCGCCACCCGCAATGGAATCAATAAAACCAGCCAGTAGCGCTACGGCAAACAACGCCCCGAGCATTTCGGGGCCAACCACAAACCAATCCATTTTTTATTCCGCGGAGAAATGATTATCAAGCAAAGCCTGACAGGACGGCGGCAACGGTGGGACGATCCGTTTACCCGGTTTCGAGCTAGGTTGATGGGGTTCGAACCAACTGGCCAGTTCGGCACCACAGCCATCGCCCGGCGGCGGCGGATCCTGCTCGAGGCATTCCAGGCTGCCCGCAGGACAACTCAGACGGACATGCATATGGGCACGGTGACCAAACCATGGACGAACCTTATGTAACCATGCGCGATCGCTGCCTGCATCATCGCACAGACGCTGTTTGATCGCCGGGTTTACAAAGATACGCGTGACGTTATCATCTTCTGCCGCCAGTTTGATCAACGACGCAATCTGCGGTTGCCACTGGTTACTGCGCACCTGCTTGCCGTCATGGGTGACTAAATCGATCGGCTGCGGCTGCAATAATTGCTGCGAACTCCAGCGCTGACGTGGCAGTTGCAGCCAAATGTCAACGTCAAGCCCGGATTGGTGGCTGGCATGGCCGCTGCTAAAACGCCCGCCCGCAGGCATCGACATATCGCCGATCAACACCGTACCAAGGCGTTGCTGATTCGCCTGAGCACTCAACCGTTGGATAAATGCCAGCAGTTCAGGGTGGCCGAAATATCGACGTTGGTCTTGGCGCATCACCTGATAATCAGCGGCATTTAACGGCAACGGTTGTGCACCGATAATACAACCGTTAGCAAAACCGCCAATGGCCTTCGCGTCACCCGCCACGGGATGATCGATTTTCTGCCACGGCGTTAACGCCAGCGCAGAACTTGACGCTATCAGCGCCAGCAGGCCCACCAGCCACTTTTTCATCGTTATCGCCACCTCGAAAGTCAGATTGAGTATTACCAGCGCGGCACGTCGGAAACAACATCGCCGTTTTGCGCACGCTGACGTAATAAGTGATCCATCAATACAATCGCCATCATCGCTTCGGCAATCGGCACGGCTCGGATACCGACACAAGGATCATGTCGCCCACGGGTGACCATTTCCACCGCTTCGCCCTGGCGGTTAATGGTGCGCCCCGGCACCATAATGCTGGACGTCGGTTTCAACGCCAAATGGGCGATGACCGGTTGACCGCTGCTGATACCGCCGAGAATACCGCCAGCATGGTTGCTCTGGAAACCCTCAGGGGTGATTTCATCACGGTTTTCGCTGCCGCGTTTGCCGACCACCGCAAAACCGTCACCAATCTCTACGCCTTTCACCGCGTTAATACTCATTAACGCATGCGCCAGATCGGCATCCAGTCGGTCAAATACCGGCTCACCGAGGCCGACCGGGACGTTTTCGGCAATCACACTCACTTTCGCGCCGATCGAGTCGCCTTCTTTCTTCAACGCCCGCATCAGTTCGTCCAGCGCTTCCAGCTTGTCGGGATCCGGGCAGAAAAACGGATTTTGCTCAACCTGTTGCCAATCTTTGAGTTCGCAACTGACATCGCCGATTTGCGCCAGATAGCCACGCACTTTTACACCGAACTTTTGCTCGAGGTATTTTTTGGCAATCGCACCGGCGGCGACACGCATCGCGGTTTCACGCGCCGACGAGCGACCGCCGCCACGATAATCTCGCACACCGTATTTTTGCTCATAGGTGTAATCCGCATGCCCCGGGCGGAACAGATCTTTAATTGCACCGTAATCCTGCGAACGTTGATCGGTGTTTTCAATGATCAACCCGATGCTGGTGCCGGTGGTCACACCGTCGAACACGCCGGAGAGGATGCGAACCTGATCCGGCTCACGGCGCTGTGTCGTGTAACGCGAGGTGCCCGGACGACGGCGATCCAGATCGTGTTGTAAATCGGCTTCGGTCAACGCAATGCCCGGCGGCACGCCGTCAACGATACATCCCAGCGCCACACCGTGCGACTCCCCAAAAGTGGTGACACGGAATAACTGCCCAATACTGTTGCCTGCCATGACGGCTCCTTACCTCCCTTTCCGCTTTCAACGTGCATCATCACCGGTTCTCTCGCTGTTTCACAACCGCGGATAATAACCACCTGAGCGCGACGTACGCGTACTGGGGATAACTTAATGTTGGTTATCAGGCCCGCCGCAGCAGACCCGGGAAATCATCAGCTGCGGTACATGCTGAAATGGGCTTTGCAGTCGATCAGTTGCTGTTTAGTCAGCATGAACACGCCGTCACCGCCGTTTTCAAACTCCAGCCACGTGAATGGAATATCAGGATACTGCTCCATCAGGTGTACCATGCTGTTACCCACTTCACAAATCAACACGCCCTCGTCACTGAGGTAATCAGGCGCACAGGCCAAAATACGGCGCACCAGTTTCAGGCCATCGCTACCCGCCGCCAGCCCCAGTTCCGGCTCGAAGCGGAACTCCTCTGGCAGATCAGACATATCTTCCGCATCCACATAAGGTGGATTAGTGACGATCAGATCGTACTGGATAGCCGGTACATCACGGAACAGATCGGAGCGGATCGGGATCACCTGATGTTCGACGCCATGCGCCTGTATATTGCGTTCGGTCACCGCCAGCACATCGCTGGAAATGTCCACGGCGTCAACCTCTGCCTCTGGGAAGGCGTAACCACAGGCAATCGCAATACAACCGCTGCCGGTGCACATATCAAGAATATGACGCGGCGCATGCGGGATCAGTGCGCTAAAACGATCGTTAATCAATTCACCAATCGGCGAACGCGGCACCAACACGCGCTCATCAACGTAGAACTCCATGCCGCAAAACCAGGCTTTGTTGGTCAAGTACGCAACCGGAATACGCTCGTTGATACGGCGAATCACACGTTCCACAATGCGGTGACGTTCGCTAGAAGTCAGACGCGCCGAACGCATGTCTTCCGGAATATCCAGCGGTAGGTACAAACTCGGCAGAACCAGCTGCACCGCTTCGTCCCACGGATTATCGGTTCCGTGACCATAATAGATATTCGCAGCGTTAAAACGGCTTACGGTCCAACGCAGCATATCTTGAATGGTGTGCAGTTCGTTCACTGCTTCGTCGACGAAAATTTTGTCCAATGTGCCCTCCGCAGGCGACTGTGATTCATGAGATAGCCGCCTAGTTTGCCATGAAGCCCGGGACAAATCAGCAGCTATATATACCCTAAATAATTCGAATTGTCGGAAGGCGGCAAGAACGTGAATCCCGATGCGCTTACTCTGGTCAGTGATTCGGGTGAACGAGCGCAACCAATACACATGCAACATTAAGTATCACGGGTATAACCTTATTGCGTGTCGCTGTGCGCGCTTGACCGCCACGCGGTTAATTCATTCTCATCAGCCTGCCAGCACAGTTTTGCTTCGTCTGATCCGCTACGCACGATAAACTAGCCCAAAAATTCTTTTCGGTGAATGAATAATGAAAAACAAGCACCCTCTGAGCAAAGACGAAATGCAGCTCTTCAGAGAGTCCGTGACGGGCGCTAAAAAATTGCGTCAGGATACGATCGTCCACCGCCAACCTAAGCCGAAGATCAAGCAGGTTGCACCGCAACGGCTGCTGCAAGAGCAGGTTGATGCCAGCTTTTATTTTTCTGATGAATTTCAGCCGCAGTTGGATGAAGAAGGCCCGACGCGTTATGTACGCCCCGGATACAGCCATTTTGAATTGAAGAAATTGCGACGAGGGGACTATGTACCCGACCTGTTTCTCGATTTACATGGGTTGACGCAGTTACAGGCCAAGCAGGAGCTCGGCGCGCTGATTGCAGCCTGTAAACGGGAGCACGTTCACTGCGCCTGCGTGATGCACGGCCATGGCAAACATATTCTTAAGCAACAAACGCCGCTGTGGTTAGCTCAACACCCCGACGTATTGGCATTTCACCAAGCGCCTAAAGAGTGGGGCGGCAGCGCCGCAGTACTGATCTTGGTCGAGCAGCCACAATAGCCAGACGATAAAATAACGAAGGGCGATGACAGCATCGCACACGCAGTAACGTCATTGTTCGCTGAATGCGGTGAGAACAATCGCCCTAACGATTGGCGTTATTCTCACGATGCCCGGCGAACACGACCGCTCACTACAGCCCTGGCCGTTATACTTTGGCCATTAATTGCGACGGACTCACTTGCCATTCAAATTTCCCGCTTACGCCGTCTGCCGCCAGTTCGACGTTGGCGATCGCAGAGGTCGCAAACATGGGTGGGCACTCCGCCGGGCATAACTCGGCCACCAGATAACCGACCAAGGGCAAATGTGAAACGATCAACACCGCCCCCACACCTTCATTTGCCAGCGCTTGCAGATAGCAGCTCACTAACCCCACGTCACCGCCGGGTGTCAGCTCTGGCAACACTTCTTCGCCTTCGGGTAGGGGTAATACCTCACGCACCGTTTCCAGCGTTTGCGCTGCCCGCAGATAAGGGCTAACCAGCACACGATCAATATCCACTGACTTGGTGTTTAACCAAGCCGCCATTTGACGCGACTCATCACGGCCACAGGCGGTAAGAGGTCTTACCGAATCGCTGGCGGCATCAAGTGCTGCCTCTCCGTGACGCATAATCAAAACTTGCATATTGCACCGCTGTTGTTGACAAAAAACACTATCTCTAGGTTACAGAAACGCAGAGCGTGCTGTATCGCCGAGTACCTTTATACCCGTCATAATTCGCACGGCATCTTTATTGACCACGATCGCCACACCGCATCGCGGACTCAAGTCTGCACTGCGGCTGGTTCTTTCATCGCCTTGATGCCAGTCGAACTATTTCGGACATCGCTCAAGAGCATAAGTGCTTCAAACGATAACTCGCCGTCACTCTATGGCGGCCGGGCATTCTGCCTGAAAGTTCACGTAAAGAAAACGCTGTTTTCTACACCAACGCTCGTTAAACGTGAACCCATCGCTCACTTAACAACCAATTCAACGGGTTGAATTTTTCTCACCCACGATGAAAGTTATTTATGGTGACCAAACGCTACTCTCGATTTGCCACCATACCCTGCCTCTATTTCCCTGTACAGCATCCGGGTTTAACGGTAACGCAAGCGTTGATGAGGATCACATTGCAACCCTCTTGCAACTGTAGTGCAAATCGGTCTACCGCGCCGCGGGTCACCCTGCATATTACTGCGGATAAAACGCTTCCCGTTGTTCTGCCATGCGTTGCAAGCGCTCACACGGCGCAAAATGCTCACCGTACTGCTGTTGCAGATAGCGCAGCGTTTTAACCACGGTCTCAATGCCGAGCGCATCCATATAGCGGAATGGGCCGCCAAGGAACGGTGGGAAACCGATGCCAAACACCGCGCCGATATCACCATCGCGCGCACTGCGAATCACGCCCTCATCCAGACAGCGTACAGCCTCATTCAGCATCATCATCACACACCGTTGTGCAATTAGCGGCGGTTCAAGATGCGCTTTGGCCGTCACACCCAGTAATGAATAAACCGCACTGTCAGCACGTTTAGCGCGCTGCCGCTGCTGGCCTTCACTAGGGTAGAGATAAAAACCGCGGCCATTTTTACGCCCTTTACGGCCATCTTTTAACACGGCATCAAATGCCGCCGGCGCGGCAAAACGCGTCCCCAATTCTTCAACCAAAACCGGGATAATTTTCGTGCCGACATCAATACCGACTTCATCCAACAGTGTGATGGGCCCGACCGGGAAGCCGAAATCCACCAGCGCTTTGTCCAATGACTCAATTGGCTCACCTTCCAGCAGACAACGCGCGGCCTCATTAATATAGGGGGCCAGAATGCGGTTAACGTAAAACCCGGCGCGGTCGGCCACGACGATCGCCGTTTTACCCTGCTTTTTCGCCAACGCAACGGTGGTTGCAATCGTTTCATCGCTGGTGCCAGCATGGGGGATCACCTCCACCAACGGCATTTTATCGACCGGGCTGAAATAATGCAGACCAATCACCTGTTGTGGACGCTGCGCTTTCGCGGCGATTTGGCCGATCGGCAACGATGAGGTATTGGAAGCGAACACCGTGTGAGGAGCACTGTGCTGCTCGATCTCTGCCACCATACGCTGTTTCAGCTCCAGATCTTCAAACACCGCCTCCACCACAATATCTACCCGTTCAAAACCGGTGTAATCGGTGGCACCCGATATCAACATCATCTGTTTTTGCCGTTCGGCAGGGCGCATGCGTTTGCTGCGCACTCGCTTACTCAGCACGTCCCAACTGTATTTCAACGCGTGATTAATGCCTTGCTCATTCACATCTTTAATGCGCACCGGCAAACCACCGCGCGTCGCAGTGACGCAGGCAATCCCACCGCCCATCAAACCACCGCCCAAGATACCCACGCGCTGCAAGGGATGCGGTTGCGCGTCGCTGCCTTTTTCTTTCTTCAGCGCTGTGGAAGCAAAAAACAGGCTACGCAATGCGGCGGACTCTGACGTCATCGCTAATTCGCCAAATGCGCGCGCTTCCGCTTCATAACCGCTGGCATTGCCTTGTTCTAATCCCGTGCGCACCACCTGAATAATGCGCTCTGCAGCCGGATAATTACCGTGCGTTTTCGCCAAGGTTTTCTTGCGCACAATACTGAACAACACGCTGCGCCCCAACGGAGCGTTCAGCAATCGTTCCTGCCACGGCAACTTGGCACTGCTTTTCCATCCCTGTTTCGCCCGTTTGATGGCCGTTTCCAGCAATATAGCGTGGGGCACAGCATCATCGACCAACCCCATACGCAGAGCCTGCCGGGCGCGCAGGTGTTTACCGGTCAGCATCATATCTAACGCCTTGCTCGCCCCAATCAGCCGGGGCAAACGCTGAGTGCCACCGGAACCCGGTAGCAAACCGAGCTGAACTTCCGGCAAGCCTAGCGCGGTTTTGTCGTCGAGCGAGCACACGCGGCTATGGCAGGCCAATGCCAGCTCCAGCCCACCGCCCAAGCATGCACCGTGGATCGCCGCCACCACCGGTACGGGAAACGCGGCTATCTGTGCCAAGGTATTTTGCCCTTTACGCGCCAGCGCTTCTGCTTCATTGGCATTATTGCAGGCGGCAATCATCGTAATATCAGCACCGGCAATAAATGAATCGGGTTTACCAGAAACGATCACCACCCCTTCGAGCCCAGGATGTTGCTGCGCCTTAATCAACACATCATTAACTTGCTCAACAAATTCCGCTTTCAGCGTATTCACTTTCTCATCCGGCACATCAATGGTGATCACACCGATATTATCCGGCCGCAGCGTCAAGCGAAATGACGAGGGTTTGGCTCGCTGCTCGTGCAACGCATTTTCAACATTCATTATTCGACCTCCACAACCATCGCTGCACCTAACCCACCCGCTGCACAGGCGGTCGCTAACCCTAAGCCACCACCGCGCCGTTTCAACTCGTGTAAGGTCTGGGTGATCATGCGTGCACCGGTTGCCGCAAACGGATGACCGTAAGCAATTGAACCACCCAGCACATTAAATTTATCTCTGTCGACCTCGCCAATCGCCGCGCTGCGCCCCAGCTTTTGCTGGGCGAATTCTTGGCTGGCGAACATTTTCAGGTTTGCCAACGTTTGTGCGGCGAACGCTTCGTGCATATCAATTAACGCCAAATCAGCCAGGGTAATACCTGCGCGATCCAGCGCCAGCGGCGTCGCGTAAGAAGGGCCAAGTAGCATGTCCTCCCACACGTCGATGGCAGCAAAAGCGAAGCTGCGCAGATAACCCAGCGGCACCAATCCCAATTCTTTGGCACGCGACTCACTCATCATCAATACGGCAGCGGCACCGTCGGTCAGTGGCGTGCTGTTGGCTGCCGTGACGCTACCGTGTTTACGATCGAATGCCGGCTTCAGTTTGGTGTAGGAAGCCAGGCTGGAATCTTTACGAATGTTATTATCTTCAGCCAATAGCGCTTTGTATGGCGGCACATAGGCGGTCATCACTTCCTGACGCAGTAGCCCCTGCTCCCAGGCTTTAGCCGCCAACTGATGCGAACGATGCGCAAGCGCATCCTGTTCTTCCCGGCTAATGCCATGTGACTTGGCCATCTGTTCGGCCGTATCGCCCATGCGCAACCCTGTGGAGTATTCCGCAACCGCAGGCGGAACCGGCAACAGATCGCGGAATTTAAGTTTGCTGAATAGCTTAAGCCGTTGTGACAAGGTGCGCGCCTTATTCACATCAACTAAGGTTCGCGCCAGCGCTTTGCTAACACCGATCGGCAAGACGGAAGAGGAGTCTGCACCGCCCGCAATGCCGATGCTGATACTGCCAGCCATGATACTTTCGGCCACATTGGCGATAGCCTGAAAACTGGTGGCGCAGGCACGCGATACGCTGTAAGCATCGGTGTGCACGCTCATGCCGGTTCCTAGCACAATTTCGCGCGCGATGTTAGGCGCCTCCGGCATTTGCACCACTTGGCCAAAGACCAGTTGTTCAATTAATTGCGGCTCGATACCGCTGCGCGCCAATAGTTCGCTCACCGCCATTTTACCAAGGTCCACCGCCGGAATTCCGTGATAGGCAGTGGCCTGCTTGGCGAACGGGGTACGCAGTCCATTTACAATTGCAATTCGGTCACCCTGACGGGTAACTAGCGGCAGTGCCTTACTCATAAACGCTCCTGAAGATGATGACGTCAGCGCAACGATCGAAACAGGTCTGACCTGATGTGGGTCATTGTTAACCATATGTTTACATTTGGCAAACCGGTAAGCGTGAAATCTGCGAGCAAGAGCAACTTTCTGCCGAGAGGATGGGGGATAGGATGAGTGCGCGGGCGATCCCGCGCAAAAAATTTACGCCAATTAACGCAGTCCGAGCTGGAAAATCAACGTTTCGGCCTGGCAGGCGAAGGTAAAATCAGCATCTAACTGCACCCCCCCTTCAACGGGATTCATGCTGCTGCTGATGTCACACGGATCGGATTCCACAGAACGTGCTTTTTCCGTCAATGCGGCCAACATCTGTTGTGCTTCTTGCTGACTCGCAAATACCTGGCTGTAGGATGCGGTGCAGTCAGTGTTGTCCATGACGGTGCCAACATCCACACAGCAGCATGCTGCTGTTTCCTGCGCACTGCATTTGTTAATTGCATCTGACATGTTCAAATCTCCTTACGAGGCGGTTTTACCGCCTCAAATTGCCAATTTTGATCTGGCGCATAAACACAAAAATCTAAAGGGTATTTTACTCCCCTGTTGAAAGGAGCACTAGCACTTACTGTTAGCAGGTGTTTTAAGTGATGGAAATCACAAATAAAAATGCTCGTCTGCTAAGGATTGGTAAGAATTTTGTTATTAAGCGGTCGCTTTTTGTTAAGCAGATCTCTTTTTCGACATCAAAATGGAAATATATGGAAAACAAACTTGCAACATTTTCACAGGTCAGACCTATAATTCAGCCACTGGTCTGATTTGTCTGAATGATAACGGACCCTACAATCCCGCGCTCCTTGTTACTATAAGTAACAATAGTTTAAATAATAAACACATAATGAGGTTTTGGTCATGAGCCAGAAAAACCTATTTACTAAATCAGCTCTTGCAGCTGCAGTGGCAATTATTTCTTCAAACGTCTATGCCGCAGGATTCCAGCTGAATGAGTATTCTTCATCTGGTTTAGGCCGTTCTTTCTCTGGCGAAGGCGCTGTTGCAGACAACGCAGCATCAGGAAGCCGCAACCCCGCAACCATGATGATGTTTGATAGCCCGTCCTTCTCTGGCGGTGCAATCTTCATCAACCCGGATGTCGACATTTCAGGACAATCACCGAGCGGCGCCAGTCTTGATGCAAAAAACATCGCGCCTACCGCATGGGTACCTAATCTTCACTATATTCACCCGATCAACGATCAGTGGGCTCTGGGGGCTTCCGTCACCAGTAACTACGGTTTAGCGACTGAATTTAATGATAGCTATACCGCTGGCGCGTTTGCCGGTAAAACCGATCTGACCACGGCTAACCTTAACCTAAGCGCAGCTTATCGTTTAAATCAACACTTCAGCTTCGGTCTGGGCTTTGATGCGGTTTACGCCAAGGCGAAAATCGAGCGTTACGCTGGCGACTTGCCAAAACTGCTGGCCGGTTCTGGCCAATTGCCACCGGGGTTAGCAGGCCCGATTTCACAGATCCCTGGCGATACCCAAATTGCCCACTTAAAAGGTGACGAATGGGGCTATGGTTGGAATGCCGGTATTCTATATGAAGTGGACGAAAACAATCGTTACGGCCTGACTTATCGCTCAGAGATAAAGATCGACTTTGAAGGCGATTATAAGAGCAGCCTACCTGCGCAATATAATCCGCTGCTGGGATCCATGGGTCTGCCACTCGGTACTAACGGCCAGACAGTGTCGGGTTCCCTGTCTCTGCATCTGCCAGAAATGTGGGAAATCTCTGGTTATAACAAAGTTGCGCCACAGTGGGCGGTTCACTACAGCCTGGCCTATACCAGTTGGAGTCAATTCCAGGAGTTGAAAGCAACGGGTAACAACGGCCAAACGTTGTTTGAAAAGCATGAAGGCTTCAAAGACGCGTATCGCATCGCGTTGGGTACAACCTATTACTATGATGATAACTGGACGTTCCGTACCGGTATCGCCTTCGATGACAGTCCTGTTCCAGCGCAGAACCGCTCCATCTCCATTCCGGATCAGGATCGTTTCTGGCTAAGCGCCGGTACCACCTACGCGTTTAACAAGAATGCCTCGGTTGACGTCGGTGTGTCTTACATGCACGGTCAGCACGTTACCATCAAAGAAGGCCCGTATACTTTCGAGTCTGAAGGTAAAGCTTGGTTGTACGGCGCAAACTTCAACTACACCTTCTAAATTGTTGACGCAGCCGGCTTAAAAACCGGCTATTTAGCACCATGCCGTTCACTTAAACCTGAGCGGCATGGTGCGTTGTTTTTGCCCCAGCCTGAGCCGTAGCCCCTCCCTTGCTTACTATTCGTTAATCAATTGTCAGAGCTTTGAGTCCTCCCTGCACCCAGCGCAGAGCAATTAACTGGCGCGGCATGCCACGCCACTACGCGGTTGACGGATGCGATGTGGGCAGGTTGCTGGCAACTTGAGATATGACTAAACCGTAGGGGCGAACATGTTCGCCTCGCTTCCGGTGCAGAGCGATTGGCTGGCGCGGCATGCCACGCCACTACGCGATTGACGGATGTGATGTGGGCAGGTTGCTGGCAACTTGGCATATGGCTAAACCTGTTCGCCCCGCTTCCGGTGCTGAGCGATTAGCTGGCGCGGTATCCCACGCCACTACGCGGTTGACGGATGCGATGTGGGCAGGTTGCTGGCAACGTGGCATATGGCTAAACCGTAGGGGCGAATATGTTCGCCCCGCTTCCGGTGCTGAGCGATTAGCCGGCGCGGCATGCCACGCCACTACGCGATTGACGAATGTGATGTGGGTAGGTTACTAGCAACGTGGCATATGACTAAACATGTTCGCCCCGCTTCCGGTGCTGAGCGATTAGCCGGCGCGGCATGCCACGCCTCTACGCGATTGACGGATGCGATGTGGGCAGGTTGCTGGCAACTTGAGATATGGCTAAACCGTAGGGGGTGAACATGTTCGCCCCGCTTCCGGTGCTGAGCGATTAGCCGGCGCGGCATGCCACGCCACTACGCGGTTGACGGATGTGATGTGGGCAGGTTGCTGGCAACGTGGCATATGGCTAAACCGTAGGGGGCGAACATGTTCGTCCCGCTTCCGGTGCGGAGCAATTAGCTGGCGCGGCATGCCACGCCACTACGCGATTGACGGATGTGATGTGGGCAGGTTGCTGGCAACGTGGCATATGGCTAAACATGTTCGCCCCGCTTCCGGTGCTGAGCGATTAGCTGGCGCGGTATGCCACGCCACTACGCGGTTGACGGATGTGATGTGGGCAGGTTGCTGGCAACGTGGCATATGGCTAAACCGTAGGGGGCGAACATGTTCGTCCCGCTTCCGGTGCGGAGCAATTAGCTGGCGCGGCATGCCACGCCACTACGCGATTGACGGATGCGATGTGGGCAGGTTGCTGGCAACTTGGCATATGGCTAAACATGTTCGCCCCGCTTCCGGTGCAGAGCGATTAGCTGGCGCGGCATGCCACGCCTCTACGCGGTTGACGGATGTGATGTGGGCAAGTTGCTGGCAACGTGGCATATGGCTAAACATGTTCGCCCCGCTTCCGGTGCTGAGCAATTAACTGTCGCGGCATGCCACGCCACTACGCGGTTGACGGATGTGATATGGGCAGGTTGCTGGCAACTTGAGATATGACTAAACCGTAGGGGGGCGAACATGTTCGCCCCACCACTTGGCAGGTAACTTGTTGATTTATTATCAGTCTGCTGAATCGATTTCGCCCAAATCATCCTGAATAGCCAGGGCGTTCGGATTTTCTTCAGGCTTCAATACGCCACCGTTCGCCAGGAAATCGTGACGCTGGAAGTAAGCTTCACGCATCATCAGGTAAGGATCGGACGAGTTACGCAGCAGGCCGTCAGAATCCAGCAGTTGTGCACGTGTTTCAATGCCCTCAACCACCCATTTCCCTGCCGACATCCAGAAGGTCAGATAGCTTAGCACCGGATAGAGTTTATCCGCCCACTCACCGCCTTCTTCACGCAGCGTAAAACTACCATAACCCGGTAATTGGACATAAGGGCCATAGCCCACATCGTAATAACCTAGCGTGCTACCGAAGCGACGCGGTTCTTCACGTGCCAGTTTCGGGTTCGCCATCCCCGCCACATCAATCAATCCGCCCATGCCCAACAGCGTGTTCAGGAAGAAACGGTTAAAGTGGATCATCGCGCGGTACGGATCGCCACGCAGGAAATCATTGACCATGCTGGCCGGTTCTTCCAGGTTGGACGTAAAGTTGCTCAAACCATTGCGTGCGGGCATCGGGACATAATCCCGCCAGGCAACGGCCACCGGCCGCAAGACGTAAGGATCCAGCACGTTGTAGTTAAAATTGAACATCGTACGGTTAAATCCTTCCAGAGGATCGGATCGCCCTTGAGGTTCGTTTTCCGGGGTGCTGGCGCACCCGACGAGCAACACCGTTGCAAAAGCCAGCCCAGTCAGGCGAAAATTCATATTTTTCTCCATAAAAACAATACGTTCAGTCTTCTCGTTACGGAACCTGCTTGTCTATCTGAACGCTAACCTGCCCTTTGCCGCTGAAGTCCAGCAACGCACTCTCACCGAACCAGTCACCCGCCTGCGGCGTCGCCAGACCATCACGCGAGATGCGCGCACGAACCTTCACCTGATGCAACGCTGAAAGCAGGCGTTGCGGCATCATGGCATTGCTGTCATCCAGTGAGAATGACTGCGGGAAGCGGCTCAATGGTAATTGTTTTACCGCAACCGGCACCGGGCTTTTGCCATCGGTAACCGAAATAATCAGCGTCCCTTGTGAGGGTAATGCTTTCGCTGCCTCAGGAGACAACGTGACATTAATAGCAAGTTTAACAGTTTCCTCACCCAGCTGTACTTTTGCTTGTTCAATACTGCGTGTTAACACCTCGACACGCCGATCGTCAGCCGGTAACAGTTTGAGCATCACCTGCCATGCGCCAATAGCCTGTTTATAATCACCTTGTTCGAATGCGTTGAACGCTAACAGACTCAACACCCGCAAGTCAGTATGATCTTCGGCAATCATTTTACGTAACAGGGCCGTTGCCTGTTTGTTATCTTCTGGATCATTGGATCGCGTCAATACCTCGGCATAGCCAAGGCGAACGTCCAGATTATTCGGATCAAGCCGATAAGCATGGGCGAACGCCTGTGAAGCGGTAGTGGCGTTATTCAGCGCCATGCCAACGCGGCCCAGCATCATCCAGTCATTGATGTTGCGGTCGTCTTGTTGCAGTGCGGTGCGCAATCCTAAGCCAAGGCGCGCAATCTCTTCCATGCTGAGGGGCTCGGCGCGCTCGTTAGCCACGCGTTCACGCAATGCCGGCATTTGGGCTTCGACTTGATGCCAAGCGGTAACTTGCGCCAACCCGCCGGTTTTCAAATAGAAGCCGACGGCGATAACCACCAGTACCACCACACCCGGTAGCAGCGCCCAACGGTTAATCGGCTGTGCCTGCGCCGGTTGCTGGCTGGGAATATCATCCAACAGATTTTGCTGTAACTCCTTCACCAACTCAGGGCGCTCGGCTACCACGCCCTGCTGTTCATCCTGTTCCAGCTCGTTAAGACGATCTTGATAAAATACCTTATTCAGCGTATCGCGACTGGCGTTATCGCTCGCCTTGGTTTGCCGCATTGCCGGCACCACCAGTAGCGCAGCCGCGCCGATCAGCAGCACAATAATAATCAGCCAAAAAGCCATTAGGGTTTCTTCCTGTCAGTCTCTTTCAGCAGCGCCGCCAAACGCTGTTGTTGTTGCTCGGAGAAGTCATCGTTCTGCGCCGCGCGACGATGACGGCGGCTACGCATAATCACCACGGCACCGCCAATCAGTACGAATAACACCGGGCCCAGCCACAAGATCAGCGTGGCTGGCGTCACTGGCGGCTCATAGGTAACAAAATTACCATAGCGCGCCACCATATAGTCGATAATTTGCTGCTTGCTTTGCCCCTGCATCATCAGCTCATACACTTTCGTGCGCATATCGGCGGCAATGATCGCATTCGAATCGGCGATGCTGTTGTTCTGGCATTTTGGACAGCGCAGCTGTTCGGTTAACGCCCGATATTGCTGCTCCTGCGCCACCGAATCGAATGTATAATTATCGATAGCCGCCGCCGCGTGCCAACTGAGCAAGGCGCACAATATCAGTAGCATCGCCCTCATATCGCCCCCCCATATTTGCGGTACAGCGGCAAGACCTGTTGCTGCCAAACGCGTTCGTTCATGTCTCCAGCATGGCGATAACGAATGATGCCTTCGCCATCAATCAGGAAAGTTTCCGGTGCGCCGTAAACCCCCAGATCTAACCCCAACATGCCGTTGCCATCAAACAGGCTGAGCGCATAGGGATTGCCCAGCGTGTTCAACCACGTCACCGCCTTGGCGCGGTCATCTTTATAATTGAGCCCAACTACCCGCACGCCTCTAGACGCCAGCGTATTCAGGTACTGATGTTCAGCGCGGCACGTCGGGCACCAAGTAGCCCAAACATTGAGCAACATCGGTTTGCCATTGTGTAATACCGCCTGATCATAGGTTTTTCCAGGCTGCTCGAGCGACTCCAAGGTAAACGTGGGCACGGGTTTACCAATCAGCGCCGATTCCAGCATGGTGGGGTCTTCCCCGCCCGCATTGCGAGTCAACTGCACCATCAAGGCTGCGACCAGCAATAAGAAAAGAAATAATGGAACAAACAACAGTTTACGGTTCACGCCTGCGCCCCCTGCTTGCCTTCACGCGCTAACTTCTTCTTCATGCGATAACGCGGGTCAAGAATGCAAAGCAAACCGCCAACCGCCATAAATATCCCGCCGAACCAGATCCAACGCACGAAAGGTTTGTAATACAAGCGCACCGCCCATGATCCATCGTCCAGCTCTTCGCCAAGCGCCGCGTACAAATCACGGCTAAAACCACCATCAATCGCCGCTTCAGTCATCATGCTGCGTGCTACGCTGTAATAGCGTTTTTCGGCGTGCAGCGTGGCTTCCGGCTTACCGTTGCGCGATACGTCAATGACGCCCACGCCACCGGTATAGTTCGGACCACGAATGTCGTACACATCGCGGAACACAAAGTGATAACTGTGAATATCGACGCTATCGCCCGCTTTCATCCGCACGTCGCGCTCAACGCTGTAGTTTTGGCTGAAGGCGATACCAATCACCGTCACCGCCACACCGAGGTGGCCAAGCACCATCCCCCAATGGCTGCGGGAAAGATGCGTCAAACCGCGCCAAAAGCCGTGCCGATGCGTCGCGCGCTCATGTAACTCCATCAGCGTCAGCACGATAACCCAAATTGCCATGATCAATCCCACGACCGTCATCCCGGCAATGTGATCATGCAGCAACCACGGCAACGCAATGGAAAGCGCCAACGTTACCACCAGCGCCACACCCAAGCGACGCCACAATTTGCTCGGTTCATCACGCCGCCAGCGCACCAACGGGCCAATCCCCAGCAACAGTGCTAGCGGTGCCATCAACCAGGTGAACATGGTATTAAAGAACGGCTCACCAATCGAAATACTGCCAAGCCCTAACTGTTTGTGCACTAACGGCAGCAAGGTGCCCAGCAAGACCACCAGCACGGCAGCAATCAACAGCACGTTATTGCCCAGCAGGAAGGTTTCACGCGAGAAGGTTTCGTGCTGCACCCGGCTGCGAACCTGCCCGCCTTTGACGGCATACAGCAACAGCGATCCGCCGATCACGATCACCAGATAGGCCAGAATAAACATGCCCCGCGCCGGATCGGATGCGAAGGAGTGCACAGACACCAAAACGCCCGAACGCACCAAGAAAGTACCGAGCAAACACAGTGAAAATGCCGTGATGGCCAATAACACCGTCCAAGCTTTGAAGGTACCCCGCTTTTCAGTGACCGCCAGCGAGTGAATTAACGCGGTGCCCGCCAGCCAAGGCATAAACGAGGCATTTTCGACCGGATCCCAGAACCACCAGCCGCCCCAGCCCAATTCGTAATACGCCCATGCCGACCCCAGTACGATGCCCAATGTCAAGAATACCCACGCAGCGGTGGTCCACGGCCGTGACCAGCGTGCCCAAGCAGTATCGAGACGCCCGGCCATTAATGAGGCAATGGCAAAGGCAAACGCGACTGAGAACCCCACATAGCCCATATACAGCAGCGGCGGGTGGAAGATAAGCCCAATATCCTGCAACAGCGGGTTGAGATCGCGCCCATCGATCGGGAAGTCGGGTAAGGTGCGGGTAAACGGATTAGAGGTCATGATAATAAACAGCAGGAAACCGGCGGTAATCATACCCATCACCGACAAGACTCGCGCGACGGCGTCCTGCGGCATCGCGCGGCTGCACAGCGCCACCGCCAGCGACCAACAGCTTAACAACAGCACCCACAGCAGCAACGAACCTTCGTGCGCACCCCAGGTCGCAGCCACCCGATAATAGACCGGTAATTGGCTGTTAGAGTTGGCGGCCACATACGCCACGGTAAAATCATTCGCCACAAAGGCATAAACCAAACAGAAAAACGCCAGGCTAATCGCCGCAAACATGCCATAAGTCAGCGGGCGGGCCACTGACATCATGCGTAAATCTTGCCGCGCCGCCCCCCACTGCGGATAAATGCTCAATAGCAGCGAAATCGCCAGCGCCAGGCACAGCAGAAAACTTCCTATTTCTGGCATCATGACTTGTTCCCCTCCTGCGGGCTGCCGTAGGCAGAAGCCGGGCCTTGATGGTTTTCTTTCATGGCATCAGCCACTTCCGGCGGCGTGTATTTCTCATCGTGTTTTGCTAACACTTCTTTGGCCTTAACCACGTTGCCCGTCTCCAATACCCCTTGCGCCACCACGCCCTGCCCCTCTCGGAACAAATCCGGCAGAATACCTTCATAGGTGACATCGATCGCGCCGCGCGCGTCATACACCTTGAAACTGACCTGCAGGGTGTTTTGATCGCGCTTGACCGAGCCTGGCATCACCATACCGCCAATACGCAGCCGCTGACCCACCTGCGGTTTTTCATGCGCCTCCCCCTTGCCCTGCAAGATTTCACTCGGGGTATAAAACAGATCAATATTCGAACGCAGCGCGTACAGCGCCAAAGTGACGGTGAGCGCGACGCCAATCAGAACGACAATCGCCAAATACAGGCGGCTTTTACGACGTGGATTCACAATGATTTCTCCCGCGTTGCTGCACACGGCGGTATCGCGTTATTTTTGCTTTGCTGTGATTGGCGAATGCGGCGTTCACGCGCCTGACGACGACGAACATCAGCCAACAGTTGCCGCCGCTGCCAAAGGGTATGAAACACCAGCGCCAACAACGGGATCACCGTCGCGGCAACCGCCAGCCACACGTAAAAGGCATAGCCCCCCATGGCGAAAAATGCCTGCCAGGAACCGAATGCAACATTCATGGTTGGCGCTCCTTATTCACGAGTTCGGCGACCCAAGGGCGATGGCGCTCTTGCACCAAGATCAGATTACGCAGGCGCATCAACGTTAGCGTAATGAAGAACAGCAGATAGCCGAGAATCGCCCAGCGTAACGGCGTTCGCATGCTTGGCGCGATGCTTTGCTGCATATTGGTTGAGCCCTGATGGAGGGTGTTCCACCATTCAACTGAGAAATGAATTATCGGAATATTGACCACGCCCACCAACACTAAGATACCGGCGGCACGCCCGGCCAAGCGACGATCGTCAAAGGCGTTATACAGCGCGATGATGCCCAAATACAGAAACAACAATACCAATTCAGAGGTTAAGCGCGCATCCCACACCCACCAGGTGCCCCACATGGGTTTTCCCCAAGCGGAACCGGTGACCAACGCAATGAAGGTGAATACCGCTCCGACTGGTGCCATCGCCGCCACCACGGTATCGGACATTTTCATCTGCCACACCAGGCCAATAAATGCCGCTACCGCCATTGAGGCATAAATCCCCATCGACCACATTGCCGCAGGCACATGAATGTACATAATGCGAAAGCTGTCGCCCTGCTGATAATCCTTCGGCGCGAAACCAAAGCCCCAAACCCAGCCAATCAGCAAGCAGGCTACGCCTGCCACGCCCAGCCAAGGAACAAAACGGCCACATAGGTGATACAACCGTTCAGGCCGGGCAAATTGATGTAACCATTTCCACATTGTTGTCATTGCTCACGGTAAATGAAGTCGTAACTCGCCTTGCGATGGCAAAGCGGTAAAAACGCATTTTGCAGGTGCCGCTCTTGATGGCGTTACTCCGCATGTCACACAGTTAGCTAGTGCACGCTTACCCGCAGCGCAGCCGCGGTCGCAAACGGTGCCAGCGTCGCGCTGCCCGCAAGCATCGCGCCAAGGATCGCCAGATAGCCGTCAATCGGCATATTCATCGATGCCGCATCAATCGTGCCGGTGGCGAAAATCAGTACGGGAACGTACAGCGGCAGCACTAGCAGGCTAAGTAATACGCCGCCTTTACGTAGGCCAACGGTTAATCCCACACCTATCGCACCGATAAAGCTTAGCGTCGGTGTGCCCAGCAACAAGGTTAACGCCACCGCAAGCCAGGTATTGAAGTCTAATGACAGCAATAGCGCGGCCAGCGGCGACAAAATTAATAATGGCAAGCCGGTCACCACCCAGTGAGCACATACTTTGCCTAACACCGTTATCGGCAGCGGGGTCGGTAGCAGCAACATCTGCTCCAACGAACCATCAATAAAGTCATCACGGAACAATCTTTCCAGCGATAACAGCGAAGCCAACAACGCCGCAACCCAAATAATCCCCGGCGCTATCCGCGCCAGTAATTGTGGCTCAGGGCCAACACCTAACGGGAACAAGGTGATCACAATCAGGAAGAACCACAGCGGGTTAACAATCTCCGCACTTTTGCGAAAAGCGATCTTAAGTTCCCGGCGCAACAGAATAAAAAACATCAGTCGCTCTCCCTACTTGCATCCAGCAACCGAACCTTACCCACCGTTTGGTTGACGCCGGCCAAATCCTGATGGGTGGTCAACACTATCATGCCGCCCTGCTGCGCATGTTGCTCAAAAAGGCTTATCAATTCGCCCACCCCTTGTTTATCAATGGCGGTGAGCGGCTCATCGAGGATCCACAGCGGGCTTTGGCTCAGCCACAGGCGCGCCAGCGCCACCCGACGTTGCTGCCCGGCGGAAAGTTGCGCCACTGGTATCTCTTCATATCCGACAAGATCGACCTTTTCCAAGGCCTGCCAAATAGACTGACGCCCGGTAGCCCCGCGCGTCGCCTGGTAAAATTGTAGATTTTCAAACGGCGTTAGCAACGCATTGATGCCGGGTTGATGGCCTAAATACAGCAGATCCCCATGATATTGCTCACGGCAACGCAAGGTATTCTGCCCACGCCAGAGCACCTCACCGCAAGCTGGCCGCGCCAGCCCGGTAACAATACGCAACAAGCTGGTTTTACCGGCGCCATTTGGCCCTTCCACCTGAACTATTTCGCCCGGCTCGACTGAAAAGCTTAACGCGCTAAACAGGGTACGCTCATCGCGAACACAACTCAGGTTTTTGGCTTCCAGCATCAGGGGGGAACTCAACTGTTTTTCTTTGGGATAGCGAATCATAGCATAAGCGGCATACGCCACGTAGCCTACCCCAGCCATGAAAACTACTCCAATAGGGGTAATATTGCGCACAAGATCAATAATGGGCTGAAAATCCCTGCTCAGTTAAAGTTTTGTTACTTTTTTACAGGGGTTTTCCCTTCCCTGTTCGACGGCTACGCTTAACAAACGGTGTTTTTTATTTTATTGGTAGGGAAAACGGCAGATGAAAGATGAACAAAAAATCGCATTGGATAATGAGAAAAATCACGCTGACGATGACGTCAACGTAGAGAGTAAAGAGCAAGAACAAGGCAAGGCCAAAATAGAAACCAATGCGGAGAAACTGCCTTCCCATGCCGCTGCGGTGCATGAGCAAATCCGCATGGAGGGGGAAAAAGAATTAGAGCGTGACGGGCTGGCATTATTATGGTCCGCCATCGCCGCCGGGCTGTCGATGGGTGCGTCATTGATGGCTAAAGGGATCCTACATACCCGTTTGCCGGACGACCCAAGCCGTTTCTTTATTGAAAATATCGGCTACACCGTCGGCTTTATTATCGTCATCATGGCACGCCAACAACTGTTCACCGAAAATACCGTTACAGCGGTGCTGCCGATCATGCATAAACCGACGCCGAAAAACGGTCTGATCTTATTGCGCCTGTGGAGCGTGGTGTTATTGGGTAACTTGGTGGGTACTGGCTTGGCGGCCACGGCATTTATCCATTTACCCGTGTTTGACGCCGCCACCCGTCAGGCGTTTGTCAGTTTAGCTGAGGAGGTGATGCAAAACACGCCAGGGGAGATGTTCACCAAAGGAATTTTGGCGGGCTGGATCATCGCCACGATGGTGTGGATGCTGCCATCCGCAGGCGCCGCCAAGATTTGGACGATCGTGCTGATGACCTACCTGGTGGCCATCGCCGATCTGACGCATATCGTGGTGGGTTCCGTCGAGATCCTGTATCTGGTCTTTAGCGGCGTCATCGCATGGCATGAATTTTTATACCCGTTTGCCCTACCGACGCTGGCGGGCAATATCATCGGTGGCACCTTTATCTTCGCCCTGATCAGCCACGCGCAAATCCGTAACGATATGAATACGAAAAGCAAAGGATAAAACCGCCCCGAGCGAGCGCGGAAGAGACCGGAATAGCCGATAAAAAGTACAACCGCGCTCCCTCACCCATCACGAAAACACCCCAAGTGGTGAGGGATTGACCAATCAAACCGCTAAGTGCTTATTCTGCGCCAAAAAAAAGGTATAATGCTCGCGCTCGCAACGTCTCCGTAGTTAAACGGATATAACAAGCCCCTCCTAAGGGCTAGTTACTGGTTCGATTCCAGTCGGGGACACCATTACTGCATCTCATAACGTCCAACGAAACCCATAAAATCCTCTAGAAAAATTAATTTACCGACTAAATCATCTCATATCATTTAATGAAGAACGCGCTTGAATTCGTGATGCGTTGCATATAAATGCTTGTTCGATGTGAGTCTATATGTCTATTGAGTTCTTGGATAAACTAACATTGGAAGATATTAGGTAAATGACCGCAAAGGGCGAGGCGCTCCCGACCTGAAGACATTCGTAAACTAAAACGTGCCTACTTATAATCGTCCATCCGTGGCAATAGTATCACGCAACATCAATAATAATCGGCCTCAGTATAATCACTTCCCCGGAGACATCCTTATAAGCGTATTATCTCGAATAATGTAGTGATGGAACAATGCAGCTGCGGCATGTAAACCAATAATGAAATAGCCAGCATTGGCAACTAGCTCATGTATCTCCTTCAAGTTGTGCTGCATATTACTATTTTTAACATCTGCAATAGGCATTACGTAAGAGAAAAATGACCATTCAACACTCCCATAATAGAGTGAAAGAACACCAAAAATGGGAAGGCTAATAAATATCAGATAGAGAACTCCGTGCATTGTTTTTGCAAGTATAATTTGCCAGCGGGGTGGTTGCGGGTGAATAGGTGGGTATTTATTTTTAATTTTTAGATAGACACGAAAAATCATCAAAACAAAAACGGTAAATCCAAGCGTATAATGGGTGGTATTCATCCACTCACGGCCATTGCTTCCCTTCTGGGTAAGCCCTTTTAACTCCATTGCAGCATAGGTGAATACAATTAAAATAAAAATCGCCCAGTGTAATAAAATTTGAACGCGAGAGAATTTTGTGTTCATGCTACCTCCTCATAATGTTGATTTATTTTAAATCGATTAGATTAAGTAAACATTAAGACAATAAAGGTTAGTCGCTATTGGCTTTACCTGAACCTCTGCTGCCAATTCATATCAATGCTGTATCGTCTCGATCACAATAGCCGATACCAAACTACCGACATCTGCCCCCCTACATTCACCATTTTTTACAGCAACATACGTCGTGCCAATAAGCAAATTCAGCTGAAAATTGCTTTAACAAAACCACCCACTACAATTTAGAGTGAGTACTTCCCGACTAATCCAGCATTAACGCATATCTGAGGTGATTATGTTACAGAAGCACGAAAATGTAATAAGTATGACTGCACTGAGCCCGCAAGCCACCCATCAACTAATGCCGTCGTTTGCTGCCTTACCTCAGACACAACATGCTGACGGTAAATACCGATTACGACGCTATTCGGTCATCACGCTACTTGATGACCATGTGAAAGAAGTTGGCCCACGCGATTTCGTGCAGTCTGATGAGATAAACCACTTTCAAGGTAACGTGGTGCGCCATTTCGAACCCATCGATCATGATGTGTTGCAAAGCGCCGGTATGGCAGAAATGTGCAAGCTGTTCGCAGAAACTAACGCGCTGCCGGAAGATGCGGAGATAGAAATTCACCAAATGCGCGTCGTCGCCATCGACCAAGAAACGCAAGTCGCGCCGGAAGGGATCCATCAAGATGGTTTTGATCATATCGCGATGATTGCTATCCACCGGCAGAACATTGTCGGCGGTGAAATCATGTTGTACACCGATAATCACCAACCGCCTTTCTTTAAAAAGGCATTGGCGGACGGCGAAGCCGTACTGTTGGCAGACAATAAACTTTGGCATAACGCGACGCCGATCAGCACCGTTGAGCCGAAAGAAGAAGGACATCTTGATATTTTTGTGCTGACTGCGCGGGGAGACAAAGCATGACCTTTACGCCCGAACGCGCCCGAGCCCAATTTAGTGCGCTTTCTCAGTATGTTAACGATAAACCGGTTATCTTTTTTGATGGGCCCGGCGGTTCTCAGGTTTCACGCACGGTGTTAGGGAAAATGACAGACTATCTGGGCTACGCTAACGCCAACCTGGGCGGGCACTATTTTTCCAGTCAGGTAGCCGGCGAAGTGATGAATCACGTACGAGAATCGGTGTGCGCTCTATTCAATGCGCCATCGCCGGATAATATCGTGTTCGGCATGAACATGACCTCACTGACTTTCCATCTTAGCCGTATCATTAGCCGCCACTGGCAAGCCGGTGATGAAATCATCGTTACCGAATTGGATCACTACGCCAATGTGTCCAGTTGGCAACAAGCGGCAGACGACAAACGGGTCAGCGTGCGGCACATCCCCGTGCTGGGGGCGGATTGCACCTTGGATGTTAACCAGCTGTGCGCGCAGATCAACGCCAAAACCCGCCTGATTGCCGTCACCTACGCATCGAATGTCACCGGCAGTCTCGTCGATATTAAAGCCATTACCGAAGCCGCCCACCGGGTTGGCGCGCTGGTTTATGTCGATGCGGTGCACTACGCTCCGCACAACCTGATCGATGTACAGGCGCTAGGCTGTGATTTTTTGGTGTGCTCCGCCTATAAGTTATTTGGCCCACATATCGGTATGGCCTATATCGCGCCGCAATGGCTGCAACGACTCCAACCTTATAAGGTCGAGCCCGCCACCGATGTCGGGCCGGGCCGTTTTGAGACGGGAACGCAGAGTTTTGAAGGGCTGGCTGGCGTCAGCGCAGCCATTGACTACTTGGCGCAATGGGGTTCACCCGACGCGCCCTTGCGCCAGCGATTACAGCAAAGCTTTGTTGACTACCACCGGCATGAAGAGAGTTTATGCCGCTATTTTTTGCAACGCTTACAACAGCGCGATGATATCCAACTTTACGGCATCCCGCAGGCCGATCCCCAACGCCGCACCCCCACGTTTGCCTTGAACTTTAAGCGGCACAGCCCGGAGCAAATTGCCCGTCTGTTAGGCCAACACAATATCTGCGTCGGCAACGGACATTTCTATGCTCAGGGGTTAATGCAACGGTTGAAACTTCACGATAGCGGCGGCGTGGTGCGCGTTGGGATGATGCATTACAACACACATCAAGAAATCGATATGCTGTTTGAAGTACTCGCCAGCACAGAATAACGGGTAATGACCCCAAAGCACCTGCGCTCATCACCTAGGTGCGTGGCATGCCCGATAACATTGTGCCGTGCCTGATACGGAGCGAACAAGTTCGCCCCTATGATGTAGCACGCGCGAAAACACGCCGTTATCTGGCAAGGTTGGCGCTATGTCTGCCCGTGAATTCGAGAGTGAGCGCCGAAACCTCTACAGGGTAATAAACCACGCAAGGCCAGAATCTCTGATAGGCTCTGGCTTTGCGTGGCAACAGAAACACTTTCCCCGTATTGCGTTGGACAAGCGTCATACTCGTGTTGATACGATCAGTTGTGCTGCGCTGTGCTGTCAGCGATACGCAATTGGTAAATCATTGTTGCGTTAGGCGGAATGTTCGGCGGATAGCCCTTTTCCCCGTAAGCCAACGCTGGCGGCACCACCATCGTCAGTGAACCGTGGTTTTTCAGTTGCCGTAATGCCTCTTGGAATAATGGCGGATACGCCTCCAAGGGTTGAGACATCACTTTACCGTGTTGATCCATATCTTGAATCACCGTGCCATTCGTCAGGCTTTCTTTCACCACAATATCGACGGTCGCCCCCTCCGCTAACGGTTCATCACCTGCATAATCAATGCGATACCAAAAGCCAGACGGCGATAGCTTCACACTTTTTTGCTGCTTGAAGTCACGAAGATAGGTTTCATCGTTTTGCTGCCGCTGTTGCAACGCATTTTTTCTGGCATCAGCAACCGCCTTTTCTGACTCTGCCAGCGCCTTATCCATCACCTCCGCGCCCAATTGATATTGACCGCTAAAGGCATCCATGATGCCAGCCAGCATGGTTTGTCGGTCAGTCTCGATGCCCCAGCTTTTCCGTTCCGCCTGCATCCGCAGAATATCTTTACCCAAAGCAACACCGGCAGCATAAGCCTGGCTGCCCGGCGGTGTATGTAACCACTCTGCGGGCACCGACCATGTAGGGTGAGCGCGCAAGTCGGCAAGTTCAGTCTCCAGTGCCTGTACTTTGGCAACCCGTTCCTCCTGCTGAACCTCCCTTTGTAGTTTCTGGTTTTCTAACGCGTTCAATTGGCGATGTGCTTCTTTCAGTTGTGCGTCTAACGCTGCCAACGCATGCCGTTGCCGTTCACCTTCTTTAAGCAGATCGTCAACCTTCTGTTGTGCCTGATGCTTTATCTCCCCCGCGTGCTTGATCTGTTGCAGCGCCTGCTGCTCGTGCGGAGTAAGGGCTAGCGCCTGCCGCAAGCCTTGCCACAAACGCCCGATGCCATCGGTATCAAATTCAGGCGCTCGGCTGAGGTTAGCCGACTGTTCTTTCAACTCTGTCAGTTGGCTTTCCAAGTTTTTTATCGTCTGCCGTTGCGTTTGCAGTTCTAACTGTTTACTGCGCAATGCTTCGCGAGCTTTACGGTCTTCAACGATTTTCTCCACCGTCTTTGGTAGAGGGCATTGCCGCTCAACGGCTCGCTTAGGCGGCGGGCATTGCCGCACTTCCTCTGCCGATTTAGCGGCGGAAGGCTTCTCCGCAGGCCGCTGTTTGGAGTATTGCTCAGCAAACTGCAACAGTGCCGGGATGCCGTCATCCCGTGTTTGTGCGATCGCTAAATCACTCGCTAACAATGGCAACAAAACGACATAGGATAGAATACGCGGGCGAATCATTGTGGAGCTTCCACGCGGTCAGACAAAGCAACTAACAGTGCCTGATTAATTTCTGCACACAACCGATTTACCCGATAACGGTAGAGTGCATCCAAGGTGTCTTGCGTCCCTCTATTCACTTGGGCACGAACTCCCGCATATTCAGCCGCACGCGCGATCATATGTTCGAAACGCCTTTGATAGGCCGCATGCAGTTCAGTATCAACCGTCTGCATCGCTTCCAACTCCCGTTGGCATAACTGAATTTGTCCCGCCTCAGTATTGTTATCCACTACCCTTTGATGCGTTTTATCAGTTTTTATGCTACATCCACTCGCTGCCAAACTGAGCAGAAACAGAGTTAAATATTTGTTTTTAAAAAACATTTAATATCCTTATCGGCGTTTACAGATCACGACTTAACCAGTGCAGCAGTTCTGCATTACCACGCAGTTGCATCTTGCGCATGACAGAACGCTTATGCGTACTGATGGTTTTGACACTCAGGTTTAATCGCCGCGCGATGCTGGCCTGGGATTGACCTTTGCCAATACGGCGTACCACCTCGTTTTCGCGCTCGGTGAGCGCCTGTTTGTCGCACCAGTAGCAATTTTGACGCAAATGGCGGCGTGTCTTAGGTTGCGCCATTGCCTTTTCAATCCGTTGCATAACAAGGTCTATCGGTTCATGTTGGTACACCAAACCTGCTTCATGTTTGCAACGCGGCAGTGTGCGCAACCGAACATCGGGTTTACTGCGAACGCTAAAGTACAACGTGGACAATCTATCCTCTGGTGTCGATACCTGACATAACCGATTAACCATCCCTTTCCCAGCGCTAATGAAGGCTAAATCAACCGGTGAGGTGGCGCTATGAAGGCTATGTACCTGAACCACGCGCACGTTAAAATACTCAGCAATCGCCTGCCTCATCCCCTCTGCAAAGAAGATATCGGGGGAATCAATCACGACCGAAATAATGCGTTTCATACCGCCTCCTTAATGGCAAAACGTATATCCTGTGGGAACAATAAGGCCGCCTCATGCCGTAATCGATCAGCAGCCGCTTTTTGCTGCCGATACTGCAAAATTTGCAGTAGCGTGGCGTAAACATTTGCGTCGATGCGTCTGGTCAGATAATCATCTGCCCACCGCGCATAGTGCTCGAGCAGCCGCTCATCGCCGCTTCGGTTAAAATCTTGTAAAGACCGCATGTGCAAGTCGAACTCGCGCCGCTCCTGATGTACCCATCCGCTGAAAAACGACATCGCCACCGTAGCGTCCATTAATCTGAAACCACTTTTTTCCGCCATCGTTAGCGTATAGCCGCCCTTCAACGCCCCCAGCATCAACACCACTCCCCCTAGCGCCGAAAAGCGTATGCCCCGGCTGAGAAAACCTTTGCACAGCGGCGGTAATCGTCGGCGCTGCATAACCGGCGTTACGCGCCGTTCCAACATCGCTAACAGCAGTAAAAACAACAGCCAATGCAGGGTTGAAAGGTAAAATGGATATTCCGTCTGGGTATGCAGCACTAGCGGCAGTAATAACAGGCACAACGCGAGGCCTTCCTTATTATTGGTTTCCCGAGACGCGCGAATAGCACGCATCAACAAGATGGCACCGCCAACTATCAACACCGCCAGGCCGGCTAACGCGATAACGCCCCCTTCGATCCACCACAGCAACAGCTCGTTATGCGGATGCCGAGCAATTTCAGTCACTGTCGTGGGCAACGTTTGATGAATACGAAAATGCTGGAAGTTGTACTCAAAGCTGCCATATCCCCATCCGCCCAACGGTTTTTCCATAATCATGGCGATGGCGTCACGCAGCATGGTGTAACGTGCATGGTTGGAAAAAGTATGGCTGGTGTAACGCATCCCGTATTCCGCCAATCCCCCGTGCCATAACATCAGCGAAGCGCCTCCAGCACCGATTACCATCAGTAGTACGGCAATAGCACTGCGTTGCGGAGAGCCACGCCCAGCCAGCAACAGCATCAAAACGGCAGCCAATCCGCCACCTAACCAACCGGTGCGTGATTGCACCCACACTAAAACAGCCGGCAACAACAGCAACAACAGCACCAATAAGCGCGTACGCCAATATTCATACCCTGGAATAGTTAATTTGTAGGCAGGGAATAAAAACAGCATCAGCGCCAGTGCCACTCCGACAGCAAGAAAACTGCCCAATACGTTTGCCTGCTGAAAAATCCCGTAGGGGCGTGAGGCTCCCATTCGGTACGCCATCCAGGCGTGAGCCAGTTCGGGGAAAAACAGTTGCAATAATGTCAATAACGCTTGCAGCATTACCGCCAACAACAGGGCATAGAAAACTACACGGCGGAATCGTGGCGGCATGCGATACTGCGACAGCGTAAAATAAAATATGCCGCCGCCAAGCAGCCCCGCTAAACGCCAAAGCGAATGTGTTGACCATTCAGGTCGCGTATAAAGTTGAGGGATCAGTAGCAATACTATGCCTAGGAATAATAATGTGCCAAATAACGTCACGGTAACCCGTTTATTCTTTGGCATGACCTGCCAGATGATGATTATCAAGCTTGCCATCGCCATCCAGGCGAGGATGTTCTGCGGCAAGTTAAGCCCAACCCCGCCTATATTAGGCACATAAATATGCATCGCAATAGCAAACCAAAAGCACAGTACTGCAGTTGGCAGTAAACGAACGATAAGAGCGATCATAACTCCAGCCATAATTGACTTAATCACATTATTAAGTTAAAGACATTGAAAATATGGGTGTTTATATTCATTAAACCACCACTATTAAAGATAGTGTTATCAGCATGACTATCTGCATCAATTATAAAAAACCCACATCTATTTTAAATGGATAGAATAACTAAAATTGCCGACGCATTAAATTCCCCACCTTTCAATATACCTCTGGTGTTTTTTACTGGCATAACCGAAATCATCGCATCACCGGAACCATTATAGAGGCGAGCTAAGAGTGATTGATGTGGTTTAACCAGTTTATTCCCGTGGCTTAGCGCGATACCCAATTCAGGATTATCAGAACGAATATAATCTGAAGAGAAATAAGGTGTATCAGAAACCAGCTTGACTTGAATATCTTGGCTAAGATTGGTATTACAGCTAAATTTTAAAGCCACATTTTTACCATAACCACGCTCAGAAATGGAGGTGGCTACATGTGTGGTTTGCAATGTACCGAAGTCCACCTCAATCGTTTTTCCGTTATTAATTTTACAGACAGGTGTAATCGGTATAACTGCGCCACCCGGCTTAGTTCTGGCCTGCACCAAGGGACGACTTGGCCTAGGTGGATAAGGGGTTATATTCATAACTCTGTATGCTGAAAACAATACTGTATCTGAAGGGATCACTATGGCGCCACCGATAATATCGCGCCGTAGAGTCAGATAGATAAGTCCTTTTCCAGCAACTGAGAATACACCTTTCTCCAACACATTCTCCCCCTTAGAAGGATATTTAGAACCTAACAGACCATCTGCTGGTTTGGCGGGAAAGAAAATACCTTTCTTTCCAATACCAGTGTCTGTATAAATCCTTATATCCACATCATCACTTAGTTTATAGTAATTTCGTTTTAAATCAGAAGGTATCAGCCTCTCTCCCATATCCACATAATACGTCATATAACCATTTAAACCTTCTTTATTATTACATACTCCTGAAAAACCATTATTGAGCATGTTATAGCTCACCGTCGCCGTTGCCCCTTGTTCATTACTGCTGAAAGGTGCAGATCCAATATCCACAACCGCAATATTAACAGGATCCCCCCAGCAGGTATTATCTGGCTCAGAAAATACGGCTGATGAGAAGACAATAAAAGGCATAACGGCTAATAATTTTATTAACATCTTCATTCCCTGAACATAATATTAAAACCCAAGCAATGCTAAAGATAAATCATCTACACAACGATAAACAATTAGTAGTGAAAGTGTGCTTTTTTTGATATTTTACACTTCACACTTATATTTATTTAATATAATTTCCACAGCTTAAGTTTAAGGATAATCAATTAAGAAGGTGGATACTGCACTAAAAGAACCCAATCTAATCATTCTATTTTTTATCGCATCAGGTTCCGCACGAACATAGGCCTGTAAATTGAAGCTATTACCTCCTTTTATTAACTTACGCCGATACGCTTGATTAACAGCAACGCTCTCACCGCTCACTGACTCAATTCCAATGGCAACGCCTTGGGCCTCACTACCGGCGTTTAACGCAAACAAACCAGGCAATTTACTGCTTTCCACACCCTGCAAGGTTATCTCAACCAACTCACCCAATGATATGTCACACTCCAGTAAACGAATCGCAAAGGCTTTTCCTATCGTTCGCTGATTGATATAAAGATATTTATCCACCACATTACCGAAGTCCAGATCGATGGTTTCATCATCGGGATGCACGGTGCATGGCTCCGCCACCAGCGTACCGCTGAAATGCAAATTATCCTCAGCTTGCAGTACCAAGCATGGCATCATCAAGCTAAAAACAATCAATATTCTAGGAACTGAAAATAAAATTAACATAGCTCCCCCATTAGTATTTATTGATATGCAACATACAACGTAGCAAAAGCATCAAACCCTCCCGCAATCAAGGCTCCCTTTGCCACAGGCACGGCTTGAAGCAATGGAGGTACTTTCGGGTCAATCGGAATTTCTTTGTTAATTTCAGCGTTCTTTCCGTCCAAAAGTAAGCGAATACCTAAGTCTGTTGCTGAGGTTTGAATGGCAGATGAGTCAAAAGCGGTAACCTGCCCTTTAATCATCATGACCATCTCCCACTTTAACGCATTTTGCTCACACTTTATTTGGTAATTAATTGGCTGCAGGTAGTTCTTACCGTTGACTTTATTAACGCCCACCTCCCCAAAAGAAACATGAATAGTTTCATTGTTATTAACTGAGCAAGGTGGCGGCTCAACCAACGTGCCGTGAAAGTTCATATTAGTACCAGCACCATCCGCTGAAATGGCCTGTTTTGATTCAACCATAAGGAGGGGGAGTAAAATAGCACACCAAAAAAATGCCTTGTTTTTTTTATATAAATACACAACCCCTCTCCTAGAGTAGCAATGAAATAATACCGAGACAGTATCGTTATTAATTATAACTTAATCCAACCTGACTATAATAAGCCCCTGCGCGTAGCGGCCCTGCTGTACGTTCTGGTGTAACTGTATAGTTTAGGGTATCTCTCCCTAAGCTTAAGAACTGCGGTCGCCCACGGAAACCTAAGCGGATATCGCGCCCCTCATCATCGGTAATACGTAACCCCAAACCAGAAATACCCTGAACTTTCACCAAATGCGGATTGTGATTATCCGCTGGCGCGATGAAATTGATGCTGACTGAGGGCTGGCTTGCATCCCAATTGAGTACGCCAGTACGTTCATCACGCAGTGTGCCCGCCGATCGTACGCAATCTCGCAGTCGCAGTTGGAAAGCCGTAGGTACACCGCGATCGCCAATTGCCATCAGGCTACCCGTTCCGGTATCACCGAGTGATATCGCCTGATAGGCAGACGCCATTTCCAAGCGACATGCACCTTCCGACAAAGTACCGTGGAAATGCAATACACCATTAGCTCCCTCAACATGCTCGTTATCCGCCATATGCGCGTTGGCTAATAATGGCGATAACATTAACAGGCTGACAGAAATAGCTACCGCTATGGTTCCCTTAATCCTGCGCTGACCAGCCCTACCCGCGATCTGACACAGCAGCCGTACCCGATATTGCATGCATTCCATTGCCATTCCTCACATCGTTTTTCTATTAGCTATGGCTTTTCTCAGGCACAACCTGACAGCGGTTATCCGCACAATTAAAGGTCAATTGCGGACGACCACCATAATCATTGATATACGTCAGTACCGGTGTTTTACCCAATGCGCTCGCGCTGACGGATAAATTCGCCTGACTTTTGGGTGCAACCATTACTGGCTCAAAACCACTAGCGCCTTTACCGTCTTTTTTATTACTGGCGTCAACCAGCGTAATATAATAAGGCGTGGGGTTATTGACCTGATACTTATCCCCCTGTTTAATCAGGATGAGCTGTTCCTGCCAAGGTTGAGCGATCGCTCCAACCTCCTGCTGGAGTGCCTGCGGGCGATAAAACAGCTTTACCCGTGTTTGTAAAGCGAGTTGTAATGTATTTGGCTTATCGCTTTTAGGCGGTATCTCACGCAAGTTGAAATAAAACAGTGTTTCGCGATCTTGTGGCAGCTTTTTAGCTTCCGGCAACGCCTGAATTTTCACCTGGCTCGGTTGACCGGCTTCAATACGCTGAACGGGTGGCAATACCACCAATGGGCTCGTGATTTTTTTACCACTCTCATCTTCCACCCATCCCTGAGCCAAATAAGGTAATTGCTTATTCTGGTTGCTCACATTCAAGCTCACAGAATTTTGGCCACCGTCGAAAACAACACGCGTTCTATCCAAGGAGATTGCAGCATTAACATGCGGTACTGATACCATGCTGGTTAATAGTGCAGTACAAACCAACGGGCCAATATTTCGTTTCATCACATCTTACTCCAGTCAAATTATTATCAAATCGGCCATCGTCAGGCCATCAAATTTTTTATTTTTTACCCTGCTGATTTGCTAGCAAGCAAGGTAACAATAGATTGTTAAAGCTATTTTCAGGCAGTGGGTCGGGTAATGTAAAAGCACACTGCTGCTCCCCATTCCATTGAACTTGCATACTTTCACCCGGATTAATTCCACTTAAATAAACGTTGCCGGCATCATTAACAATGCCCGTCTCCTGCTGGCGACTATTAGTCACCGTTGCACCAAAGGGTGGCGTACTGCCGTCAGCTAAGCGGATCACCGCCATCGCTTTTTCACCGGCAATCACATTAAAGCGGCGAAAACCAATCGCCCCCTCGGTTAAGGTAGCCTGTACCACGGAACCTAGCGCTTCCGCGTTATCCCCTAGGTTATTCAGATCGATACTAGCTGTATTGCGGTAGTAGCTGTTCACGTCCGTGACTATCACTTTGCCGAAGCGGTTACTGCTACTGGTACTACCGTAACCGCGCACCGGCACGCCTGCGATACCACCGGTATCCAACAGTAAACGCGTTCCCCCCATACTACCGCTTCGGTGTAATGCGCCGCCTTCAGCCGTCAGCGTCGCACCACCCTGAGCAGTCATGCCTACCGCCGTATACTGCCCTTGCTGATAACTCGCATTGGCGCTCAACTGCGCAATATCAGCCTGATGGTTAACATAAGCACTGACCGAAGAGCCGCTACGCCCGATACCTGCACTAAGCTGGTAGTTATTATGCTCATCAATGCGATCGTAATAACTCAAATTATGGCTATTGCTCTTTTTGTTCACTGATGAGTTATAACTCAAGCTACCACTATTTCCCCAAGGAATTGATAGTGATAAATAACCACCGTCATCTTTCACTCCGTTATAACTATTTCTATACGCTGACAGCGACAAACTTAAATTACGTAACGACGCCAAGTCAAAATAGCGCGATATCGTCAAGTTATAACGATCGTTTGTCGGTTTATCCCAATAAGTCTGGTGGGTATAACTTAGATAGCTGCTTAACCCCAGATCGCGAAACTGTTTATTAAAGCTGATGGTATACATTTCTTTGCTACCACCGACGCGATGACCATAATTACGCGCATCGAGATACTCACTCATATTCATAAAGTTTTTTTCTGAGAAACGATAACCCGCAAAGGTAATATGACTATCGTATTCATCGAAACTCTTCGAATAGTTCACACGGTATGAGCCACCGCTCAACTTCCCTTCATTCGGTAGCTGCGCTCGCGCCTGAATCATATCGAAAGAGATCGCGCCAAACTGTAACAGGTCGCGTCCAATCCCTAGCGACAGCGCATTATACTGGCCACTGAAAATACCGCCGCCAAACAAAGACCAACCATTACTTACCCCCCAAGAAAACTCGCCGGTGCCAAATATCGGCCCTTGTGAACGATGCTGCCAGTCAGAGGGCCTACCGGCAGCCAGTTTATAACGCATGCTTCCCGGCCGGGTCAGATAAGGAATGCTGGCGGTATCCATCTGGAACTCCTGCACACTACCGTCTTTCTCTTCTACGCGGACATCCAACTGGCCAGAAACTGAATCGTTGATATCCTGAATACGGAAAGGCCCTGCCGCGACCTGAGTTTCATACAACACCCGCCCTTGCTGGCTAATAATCACTTTCGCGTTAGTTTTGGCGATTCCCACCACTTCAGGGGCATAGCCACGTAAATTTGGCGGAAGCATTGCATCATCTGAACGCAAGCTGGCACCGGTAAAACGGAAACTGTCAAATACGTTTGAATCGAGATAACTCTCCCCGACGGTTAAGCGTGAACGTAAAGCAGGTATAGCGCGATAGGCGTAATAACGGCTCCATTCCAATTTCTTATCTGAGCTATTGGTATTATTTCCACTCTGGTGCGTAAATCGCCCTTGCCAATCGGCACGCAAGCGCCAAGCACCCATGTTTACACCAACCGTACCGTTTCCACTCACATCTTGGGTTTGCTGACCACTTTTCTGTTGTCGCGAGCTTTGCGCGCTAAGGCTATAATCCAGCAACAGCCCGGGAATACCGTTATCCCAACGTGAAGGAGGATCCCAGTCATCAGAGGTATACTCCAAGTACGCTTGAGGTATATTCAAATAAAGCGAAGCGCTAGACAAATCGCCACGGGCTTCCATCCCATCTAAGCTTTTCATGTCCAGGCAATGCCCTTCATGCCACCACTTCAGCTTCTTTACCATTTCCTCTTTTAAACCCAGTTTTTCCACCATACTGGGGGACAGACAAGCCAAACTTTCTTTGTCATTATCATCAGGCGCATAGAACATAACTTGCTGCTCAGGCAATTCAGAGTTATTCAAACGAATAATCATGTTATATGCACCCGGCATAATATATCCACGTCGAGAAAACTGACTAAGATCGATATTTTCCCTGTCACTCAAATCTAACATGTCAGTGTTAAATTCAATGCGTTCCCTGGCTACAGAGTAATAAGGAAAACTGCTTATCGTAAAAGCAATAAGCACCCCTAGCGTATTCAAACGAAAGAGGGTTCCAGCAGAAGAAAGAGCCATACCTGCAAACCTTTTACAATGTGAGTTATCGATTTTTTAAAATTGCCGATTAGTAATAATCCAGTTTGAACTTAACCGTGGAAAAAAAATCCCCTGCCTGTATAGGCTGATTATTCCCGATTAATTCTATTGAATAATTAAGCAACATACTCCTTGTTGAAACCTCACTTTGTGGCATTGCGACACCCGGTCTAGCAACATTTCCTACATTATCCATAATCTTAATGGCAAAACCTTTGGCTTGACCTTGGATACGAAATCCATGTTGATCGGCATCCCCATCAAAAGTAACCCGAAAGTACCGCCAATCGGGAAGATTCGGCTTATGCCGCTCCAATACACAGTTAATTAGTTTTACGCTAAACGGTATTACTGTTCCCTGACCTTTGTTGATCACTTGATTGATTGATGCATTCCCCATATCTATAGCTTGCTCCCGATCTCCAGCATCAATCGCACAGGCGCTATCAATAATGGCTCCTCCCATATGAACCACACCCCAGCCAGCAATACTGGCTGTAGCAAAGGGACTGAGAGAAGACATTATTAATAGCAATAATGGCGCCACCCACAGTTTCAACTGATTCATCACGCTTTTTAAGCTCATCTTTTTTGAGAGAGCATGCGGGTATCACTACCCGCATGTATCTCTATCCAGTAACGACGATTACTGATAAGACATGGTAAAGTCGGCAACGCTGGTGAACTCCCCTGGAGTAATCGCAGCAGAAGCACCGTCACCTTGCAGATAAGCACCAAAACGTAAAATAGTTTTACCTTCGAGCACTTTCTCAGGCTTGGTTTCTGTACCTAACTTAATTGGAGTACCTTTTGTATCAGTCAGCGCAATACTTGCCCCTTTAGCGGTACCGTTAATCGCTAGAAGACCTTCACTGTTTTCTACGCCGGTGAACGTCAAGGTAACATTGCTTTTATCCTTTTCAATTTCACAGTTTTCCAATTGGATCTGGAATTCTTTCCGCGTAGAACGGCCACCGTCTTTCAGGGCAACTTTAGACACCTGACCCAAATCGACAGTCTGGTCAACACTTTCAGGGTTGATAGAGCAAGGCGCATCGATAATTGCACCTTTGAAATTTACCGTACCTTGACCTTGGTTTGCTGCGTGCGCAATAGAAGAAGCACCTAATACCAATACGGCAGCCGTCATAATTTTATTCAGTTTCATTGCAATTCCTTATTTAATTTCATAGAAAAAATCATGCATTTATGTAACAAGTGAGCGCTCAATTTCAAAAACTTTATCGGAAACATCCTTATTCCTAAAAAAGGAATACTCCTAGCAATGAGGAAATAGGGAGTCTTATCTATGTTCACAACATGGTTTTCAGTGAATCACCTTAGTTTGGATTATCAGCATGAATATGCTGTCTAAATAATATAAATCCTCCTAAGGTCTTGTCCGTCGCGCTTAGCCTATTTTGCATATCTGCATGTGGTCATCATTGCCCGTAAGGCAGGCATACATCCCTGCAACGACAACGACGACAATATTAGTTTCATCGCAATAAATTAGCAAAATGTATCTTAATTTGGCCTATAAACAGTTTTTTATACTAACTAATAGATTAAAAACAACACCAAACAGAAATAAATAACCAAAATTAAATTGAAAGGGATTTTTTATCGACACCCATACAGAACACAGAAATAGTGGTAAAACACATTTTTATCTAAACTGAGTAAAACACCTCTTAATGCATGGGTTTAATAAAAAATTTCAACACATTAAAATAGCGAACTGCCGCATAGCCTGAGCGTTTGTTCTGAATTATTTATCTAACACCAAAATCGCAGCGCGCGAAAACAAGAAAAATCTCAACTAGGTTTTGGAGTGTAATGAAATTCGTAATACATAACTTGCTATAAAGCTGACAGTTTAAATTATATAAAGCTTGCAAAATGTCAGTGTTTTATTTTTCCGTATATAGAGAAGAAGATCTATCGGAAACCACAGCAGCCATGTAGGAAAGGATAAGAAAAACAGAACGCATGAAACGAATTCGAGCTCGAATATAATATATCCAGTGAAAATCATATCTTCACATAAACTAGCCAAGACTCTCTTTGCCTTGGTTATGTGCCAGAGGGGTATGATGATGGTTAACGCACTCCTCTGGTAGCTACGCCAACAGCGAAATAAATAGCGCAATCACAATACAGCGTAATGAACCCATAGCGAACAACTCGTGCTACTCTGTTCGCCACACAAATTACGCCATCACTCAGGACTTACCATGCAGAATCATTATCCTGCCCATTATCTCTTCGATAATGAGAACGATTGTTGGAACATCGGTTTTCGCGACTTTCCGGAGTTTCAGGCAGCCTGTTATAAACGTGACGATGTAGAGCTCGAGGCGCAAGACGCACTGTTGACCGCCATCGCCATTGAGATCGATGAAGGGCAAGCGGTGCCGCCGCCCTCATCCGCGATAGATGAAGAAATTAGCATACCACTCCCTTTATTAGTGCAACTCAAAATAGCACTGCACAATCACTTGCTGAGCCAGCAGATGCCAAAAGCGCTACTGGCACGCAAACTCGGTTTTAACGCCGGGCAAATGAACCGTCTACTCGATATTGCTTATGCATCAAAAATCGAGGCGTTAGAACAAGCCTTATTTCTACTTGGTTATGAAATTCACGCCACAGTGAATGTAATCGAACGCAGTTGAACGATGTCACCACTTCAGCGCTAGCAGCAAGTAGAACTGGATAACACTGAAACAATAAAAACGCATAAAAAACAATGATAGGTGTATAAAAAACAGCCTAAAAACGTGATCAAAAACACAGTATTGTATTCACATAAAGAATGGGAGTACATTAGCGCCGATCCTGTCGTGATACCTATTTTATCTCAAGGACGCAAATCACGACGACCGGGCACTTGAAAGCCTAACTCATTGTTATTAATCAACAAAAAGTGATGGTTACTGGTACTCAATAAGACTCAGCACAACAATCGGGATCATTGGCTTGCGAGGAGCTCCACCGGGGAGTTATCAGTGAAGTATTTTTTGATGGGCGTTTCATTCATGCTGATCGCATGGGTTGGGACTTTCATGCTGATGGTTGCCTAACGGCAACCTAATGACAAAATTAAATAGTAGGAACGTGGCAGGCTGCGCCCAATTAATTGCTTGACCACCCATACTGAATACAGGCCGGGCATGCCCGGCCACTACGGATGCTGCAACACGGGATGTTGTTACTCGTAGGGGCGTGGCATGCCGCGCCCAATTAATAGCGTACCCCCATGCTGAATACAGGCCGGGCATGCCCAGCCACTACGGATGCTGCAACACGGGATGTTGTTACTCGTAGGGGCGTGGCACGCCGCGCCCGGCTAATAGCGTACCCCCCATGCTGAATACAGGCCGGGCATGCCCGGCCACTACGGTTCCGCAAATTTTATAACGAAGAATCTCATTAAACCGTAGGGGCGTGGCACGCCGCGCCCGGTTAATAGCGTACCCCCATGCTGAATACAGGCCGGGCATGCCCGGCCACTACGGTTCCGCAAATTTTATAACGAAGAATGTCATTAAACCGTAGGGGCGTGGCATGCCGCGCCCGGTTAATAGCGTACCCCCATACTGAATACAGGCCGGGCATGCCCGGCCACTACGGATGCTGCAACACGGGATGTTGTTACTCGTAGGGGCGTGGCATGCCGCGCCCGATTAATAGCGTACCCCCATGCTGAAAACAGGCCGGGCGTGCCCGGCCACTACGGATCTGCGGAATTTTATAACGAAGAATGTCATTAAGCCGTAGGGGCGTGGCACGCCGCGCCCGATTAATAGCGTACCACCCATGCTGAAAACAGGCCGGGCATGCCCGGTCACTACGGTTCCGCAGAATTTTATAACGAAGAATGTCATTAAACCGTAGGGGCGTGGCATGCCGCGCCCGGTTAATAGCGTACCCCCATGCTGAATACAGGCCGGGCGTGCCCGGCCACTACGGTTCCGCGGAATTTTATAACGAAGAATGTCATTAAACCGTAGGGGCGTGGCACGCCGCGCCCAATTAATAGCGTACCCTCCATGCTGAAAACAGGCCGGGCGTGCCCGGCCACTACGGAGCTGCGGAATTAGCTACGGGGAATATCCGGCCACAACTACTCTGCTGTTTTAGCCATCTTTGCCGCTGATGTCAGTAGACCATCGGCGCGGAACATTGCTTTAATGCCGCGTACCGCCTGACGTATACGATCCTGATTTTCGATCAGCGCGAACCGCACGTGGTCATCTCCGTAATCGCCAAAGCCAATGCCGGGGGATACGCAAACTTTAGCCTCCGCCAGCAGACGTTTAGCGAATTCGAGTGAACCGAGATGTGCATAAGGCTCAGGAATTTTCGCCCACACATACATTGATGCTTTCGGGTTTTCCACCTTCCAGCCCGCTTCATGTAACCCTTTTACCAACACATTTCGGCGCTGCCGGTACTGTTCAGCAATATCTTTAACGCACTGTTGATCGCCCTCCAGTGCCGCAATGGCCGCCACTTGTAATGGCGTAAAGGTGCCGTAATCATGGTAACTTTTGATACGTGCCAAGGCGCTAACTAATTCAGGATTGCCCACCATAAAACCAATGCGCCAACCTGCCATATTGTAACTTTTTGACAGAGTAAAGAATTCTACCGCGATGTCTTTAGCGCCGGGGACTTGCATGATCGATGGCGCTTTCCAGCCATCATAAACAATGTCGGCATAAGCCAAATCGTGGATCACCAGCACGTTATATTGCTTCGCCAGCGCCACAACCCGCTCAAAGAAATCGAGTTCGACACATTGCGCCGTCGGGTTAGACGGGAAGCCGAGGATCATCATTTTTGGCCGTGGAATGGTTTCACGGATGGCGCGCTCCAGCTCACCAAAGAAGTCCCCACCTTCCACCAACGGTACCGAACGCACCTGCGCCCCAGCGATCACTGCCCCGTAGATATGGATTGGATAACTTGGATTGGGCACCAGTACCGTATCGCCATGGTCGAGCGTTGCCAGCATCAGATGCGCTAACCCCTCTTTCGAACCGATGGTAACAATGGCCTCGCTTTCCGGGTCGATTTCAACGTTATAGCGCTCGCCATACCAACGCGATATGGCACGGCGCAGGCGCGGAATGCCACGAGAGGTAGAGTAGCCATGGGTATCATCGCGCTGCGCCACGGTGCAGAGTTTCTCAACAATGTGCGGCGGCGTCGGGCCATCGGGATTACCCATGCTGAAATCGATAATATCCTCGCCGCGCCGGCGCGCAGCCATCTTTAATTCAGCGGTAATATTGAAAACATAAGGGGGAAGACGTTCGATACGCGTAAAGCGACGCGGACTGTGTTTATCAGCCATAAATTCCTCGAAAAGACGTTAGCGCCCGGACCGTCCGAGCGACGTAGGTCAGTTGTGACCTGTCCACGAACATATCGCACAGTCTCTGCGCTGTCGAGCGCCTATCAAAGATTTTTATTGGATGCTGATATTCGAAAAACGAAAAACAGGAAGTTACGAATGAAAGATATCTCTTTATTTACCTCGCTTAAAGCCAGATAATCATTAACGCTAAAACAACAAAAACATAACGTCCTACCCTGTTCCCAACCCTATCTGTCGCCGTCATGGGCGGCATTAAGGAGCATATGATGGCAACACTGGTGATCGAAGATATTCCCACTGCGATTAAAACCGTAAAACAACAGCTGCGTCAGGCACTGCCCCATTACCGCGACGCCTTTCTGGCACTGGAGGAGAACATCCGCCAGCAGGTTGAGCAGATTCGTCATGAACTGGCTGAAGGCCATAATCCCGTACCGCAAATTGATGCAGAAGACATTCTGCAACAGCGCGTCAGCGAACAGCAGAAAGCGCGCATTAAACAGCGCGGAGCCTGCGCCATTCGCGGCGTATTCCCCCGTGCCCAAGCCGAAGGCTGGAACCGCGAGATCGGTGATTATCTCGAGCGCAATAACTTTGTCGAACGTCTAAAACACGCCGCTGAAGACAACTATTTTGGCAAACTGGCTGCCAGTAAACCGCAAATTTACGGTATCTATTGGTCGCTACCCCAAGTAGAAGCGCGTCAGGATCAACGTATGCATGCCGTGCAAGTGTTCCTCAACGGCTTGTGGGAAAGCGAAAGTCACGGCAAGCAACATTTTGACCCACAGCGCGTTGCCACTTACGCCGATCGCACACGCCGCCGTCCCCCCAATTCATCCTCACTCGGCCTGTCACCCCACGTTGACAGCGGTACCATTGAACGCTGGTTAGATGACAACTTCCGCTACGTTTACCGCCACGTGTTTTCCGGCAACTGGCAAGACTACGATCCGTTTGCCGCCGCTGGACGCACCGAAGTACGTGAAATCGCCTCTCCGGCGGTGTGCTCGATGTTCCGCACCTTTCAAGGCTGGACGGCGTTGACCCCGCAGCGCACCCACGCCGGTACGCTAAATGTCGTGCCGATCGCTAACGCGATGGCTTACGTACTGCTGCGCGCACTGCAAGATGACGTAGCCGATGACGATTTGTGCGATGCCGCTCCCGGCCGCGCCCTGTCGATTTCGGAAAAATGGCATCCTCTTTTACTGCAAGGCCTTTCCCCAATTCCCGATCTGGAAGCGGGCGACTGCGTATTCTGGCACTGTGACGTGATTCATGCGGTGGAAAACGAACATCACGGCGAGTTCGACAGCAACGTCATGTACATTGCCGCCGCGCCGGGCTGTGAGAAGAACGACGCCTATTTACAACGCCAATTGCCCAGTTTTCTGGCAGGAAGAACGCCGCCAGACTTCGCCCCCGATGATTTCGAAGTGGATTTCGTCGACCGGGCTACACCAGCACAGTTAACGCCTTTGGGCAAAAGCCAACTCGGCTTTAAATAATTCCCCAATGCTCCCTGAGCCGCATCAAGCGGCTGCGGTTCAGGGTATCCATTACGCTGTGATATACTTCCCTTATCTTTTGGCCGCATCGAGTATCCGTTGTGCACTCCGTTTTTGAAATGTTGTTAGCGGTGTTTGATCGCGCTGCGTTGATGTTAATTTGTCTGTTTTTCCTTACCCGCACCCGTCAGTTCCGCCAACTGTTGCAAAAAGAAGATCACACATCATTGGAGTTGGCGGCAGTTACTGCCATCTTCTCGCTGTTTGCCATCTTTAGTACCTATTCCGGTATTAACGTCGAAGGCTCGTTGGTCAACGTACGGGTGATCGCCATTATGGCGGGTGGCATTTTATTCGGCCCGTGGGTCGGCATCATGACCGGCATTATTGCCGGTTCACACCGCTATCTGATCGACATCGACGGCATCACCTCCGTTCCCTGCCTAATCACCAGCATCATTGCCGGTATTTGCGCCGCGTATATCAACCTAAAAGTCAAAAAAGAACAGCGCTGGCGGGTCGGTATTTTGGGCGGCATGCTGTGCGAAAGCCTGACCATGTTGTTGATTGTGTTGTGGGCTAAACCGACCGAACTGGGGCTGGATATCGTGTCCAAAATTGCCCTGCCCATGATCCTCGGAACGGTGTGTATCGGTCTGATCGTGCTGCTGGTGCAAAGCGTTGAAGATGAAAAGGAAGTGATTGCGGCACGGCAGGCTAAACTGGCGTTGGATATTGCCCACAAAACTCTCCCTTACTTTCGTAACGTTAATAGTGAATCGCTGACCACAATTTGTGACATCATCCGCCACGATATTCAGGCCGATGCCGTCGCGATGACCGATACGCATCGCGTATTGGCCTACGTCGGCGTTGGCGAAGAACATTATCCCGTTGGCCGCGAGAGCCTAAGCCGGGTAACGCGCGACAGTATCCGTCACGGTAAAATCATTATCAAAAACAATCTAGAGAACCCGGCAACACCACAGATTCACTCTCAATTGGTGATCCCACTGTGGGAGAAAGGGGAAGTCAGTGGCGCGTTGAAGATCTATTACTGTCACGCACACCAAATTACCAATACGCTCAAGGTGATGGCCGTCGGTTTGTCCCAGATTATTTCTACCCAGATGGAAGTTTCGCGTATTGAACAACTGCGCCAAATGGCTGATAAAGCCGAAATGCGTGCGCTACAAAGCAAGATTAACCCCCACTTTCTGTTCAACGCGTTGAATGCCATCTCATCTTCGATCCGCCTTAATCCAGACACCGCACGCCAGCTGATTATCAACCTGTCACGCTACCTGCGCTACAATTTGGAGCTCAACGACGAATTTATCGATATTCGTAAAGAGCTGCACCAAATCCAAGATTATATCGCCATCGAACAGGCGCGCTTCGGCAATAAACTGACGGTGATTTATGATATTGATGACGATATTGCCGTACGTATCCCCAGCCTATTGATCCAACCGTTGGTGGAGAATGCTATCGTGCACGGTATTTTGCCGCATAAAGGCCAAGGAGTGGTGGTGATCGCCGTGAAAGATTTGGATGACCGGGTCAGGATTTCGGTGAAAGACACTGGCAACGGCATCAGCCAAGAGGTGATCGAGCGCGTCGCACGCAACGAAATGCCGAGCCATAACATTGGCTTGCTCAATGTCCATCACCGTGTATCGTTGCTGTACGGCGAAGGTTTAGACATTCGCCGCCTGAACCCAGGCACGGAAATCGCCTTTACCATCAGCAAAAACGGCAGCAAATTGCACAACGAAACCACCGAACGACCGGCGGGAGAAGGATCATGAAAGCCATCATTGTTGAAGACGAGTTTCTTGCTCAAGAGGAGCTCAGCTATCTGATCAAAAAGCACAGTAACATCCACATCGACGCCACCTTTGAAGACGGGCTAGATGTGTTGAAATACCTGCAAAACAATCAGGTCGATGCCATTTTTCTCGATATCAATATTCCTTCGCTCGATGGCGTGTTGCTGGCGCAAAACATCAGTAAATTCGCCCATCGCCCATCAATCATTTTCATCACCGCGTATAAAGAACACGCGGTGGAAGCGTTCGAAATTGAGGCTTTCGATTATATTCTTAAGCCCTATCATGAAGCGCGCATCGTCACCATGCTGCAAAAGCTGGAGGCATTGCATCAATCGTCGGCCGCGGTATCGGAACTCGCTCTCCCCACGGCGCGCAGCAGCCACAGTATTAACTTGATTAAAGATGAGCGAATTATCGTTACCGATATTAACGATATCTATTATGCGGCAGCCGATGAGAAAGTGACGCGCGTCTATACTCGCCGCGAAGAGTTTGTGATGCCAATGAACATCACTGAGTTTTATAGCCGCTTGCCGGAGGAGCACTTCTTCCGCTGTCATCGCTCTTACTGCGTTAACCTGTCAAAAATCCGCGAGATCGTGCCGTGGTTTAACAACACCTATATTCTGCGTCTTAGCGATCTGGAGTTCGAGGTGCCGGTCAGCCGCAGTAAGGTTAAAGAGTTTCGCAAGCTCATGCGTTTGTAAAACCCGATGCTGGTGGCGCGCCGTTGGTTGTTGCACCACTGGCTTGCCCCGCTAATGGGATAGGCTTTTAATCACGCTAACAATTACCACACCTTATTAACACGATAAATTAACAATAAAACATTGATATAATTGATATAGATCACATAATATCAGTGCGTTCTGATGGCCTTTTTCGCGTTAAATCGGCACTTCATGCAACCCTAGATGCATTTCATTCCTCCTCGTGTGCAACTCATTCCCAATCCGCCGTCCGGTGCGGTTCACAGCTTTATAATATGCCTATTCCGCGAAGTATTGATTACGTCGCAATTTTTGCCACAGGCAACGCACACAGGAGAAACCGGCATGAAGACTAAACCGGTAAATCGCAGTTTAATCGTTCTGGGTACTATCATTTGCCAAATGGGGCTGGGGACTATCTATACCTGGAGTCTGTTCAACCAACCGCTGGTGGATAAATTCCATTGGGGTCTGGCCGATGTCGCCACCACGTTTTCCATCACCAGCTTCTTCCTGGCTTTCGCCACGCTGTTTGCCGGTAAACTGCAAGAGCGCTTCGGTATCCGCAACCTGACGCTGGTTTCCGGTGTGTTGGTTGGCCTGGGTTTGATTGCCAGCGCGCATGTCCGTTCATTGGACATGATTTATCTGCTGGCTGGCGTCGTGGTCGGGTTCGCGGTCGGTATTGCCTACATCTCCACCCTGTCGAATCTGATCAAATGGTTCCCGGCGAACAAGGGGCTGATTTCGGGCATTTCCGTCGGTGCTTTCGGCAGCGGCAGCCTGCTGTTTAAGTATGTCAACGCGGCGTTGATTGCCGATGCTGGGGTGTCTGGCGCCTTCTTCTACTGGGGTGCGATCGTCATGGCGTTGATCGTGCTTGGCTCACTGCTATTAAAAGAACCGGCCGCCGCCAACGCGTCCACTGATGCTCGCGTTAGCCTGAGCAATGATTACAGCGTGCGTCAAATGTTGGCTACCAAAGAAGCCTACCTGCTGTTTGCTATCTTCTTCTCCGCCTGTATGAGTGGCCTGTATCTGATTGGTATCGTGAAAGACATGGGCGTACAACTCGCCGGGATGGATTTAGCCACCGCCGCCAACACCGTGTCTGCCGTCGCTATCTTCAACACCGCCGGACGCATCATTCTGGGCACCTTGTCAGATAAAGTCGGCCGCATGCGGGTGATCAGTTTCACGATGCTGGTGACCGTGCTGGCTATTGTCGCCCTGAGTTTCTTCACCCTGAGCCATACCCTGTTCTTCCTGTGTGTCGGTGCCGTTGCCTTCTGCTTTGGCGGTAACATTACGGTCTTCCCAGCTATTGTCGGTGATTTCTTCGGCCTTAAAAATCACAGTAAAAACTACGGTATTATTTACCAAGGCTTTGGGCTGGGCGCGCTAGCGGGTTCATTCATCGCCAAATACTTTGGCGGCTTCCACGCAACCTTTATGGTAATAGGTGTGCTGTCGGTGATTTCCCTACTGATTACCTTATTTATCAAAACACCGCAGGCTGTCGCTCAAGAAGAGAGCGGCAACGAACAACAGGTGCTGGGCAAAGCCAAACACGCCTAATAATCGAGCCATGTTGAACAAGCCCGTCAGATAATCTGACGGGCTTTTTATCGTAAATACAGGATGATGTTGTTGCCCCAGCCGACGCGCTGAACCGATGGCTGCTTGATGAAACGCATGCGAACTTGCCAGATGCGGCAAACGGCGCCATGATTGCAAGCGATAACCGCGTGATCGCGGCATCCTCATAATGTTACAACTGCATGCCCAGCGTTTGTCGCAGGTGAGCCCCTGCCCCCAACAGCCCAGGTTGCGCATGCGCGATCATAAACACCGGGATATCTTGTACATAGTCCTTAAAGCGCCCTTTGTCTTCAAAAGCGGCGCGGAAGCCAGAAGCCATAAAGAACGCCATAAAACGCGGTACGATGCCACCAGCAATATAGACGCCACCAAAGGTGCCCAAGTTCAGCGCCAAATTGCCACCAAAGCGCCCCAAAATGACACAGAACAGCGATAAGGCACGGCGACAATCGGTACAGCTATCGGCCAATGCACGCTCGGTTACGTCCTTCGGTGCTAGGTTTTCCGGCTGGCGTTTATCAGCTTTAACAATCGCACGGTATAAATTGACCAAGCCCGGCCCTGAAAGCACCCGCTCGGCAGAAACGTGGCCAACTTCTGCACGCAATACTTCCAGGATAACGTCTTCTTCTTCGCTGTTTGGCGCAAAATCAACATGCCCGCCTTCGCCGGGCAAGCTTACCCAACGCTGATTCACCTGCACCAAATGTGCAACTCCTAACCCAGTCCCTGCGCCATAGACCGCAATCGGTTTATCCTTTTGCGGCTTCCCGCCGCCAAACTGCACCACATCAGCATCGGTCAGCATGGGGATCGCCATAGATACGGCGGTAAAATCATTAATGACTTCCAGATGGCTGAACCCCAGATTAGCTTTCATCTCTTTGATAGAAAAAGCCCACGAGTGATTGGTCATCGCCACCCAATCCTCCGTCACCGGGCAGGCAATGGCGATACACGCATCCTGCACCTCAACCTGATGCTCAGTTAAATAGTGGCGAATCACCGCCTCCAGACTTTCGAACTCCAGGCCAGAATACGTTTTCGCTTGGGTAATCTCACCCGTCGCGACGGTGCACAACGCCAGCCGGGCATTGGTACCGCCAACATCCCCTACCAGGGCATAGGTCATCAGAGTTTTCTCCGCAAGAAATTAAGCTATCAATAAGAAACTGCACTCACTGTAAAATCCCACAGGAAAAACAACAATCGCCTTTGTTCGACTGGCTATCCATTAGCGATCTCGATCACAAAAACGTTTCAGCCCTGCTAAATAAATGCGTTCTCACCGTGTTGAAAATCATTACAGTAAAAACGCCTATTAACTGTTATTTCGCATCAGGCCAACGCGTATTCCACTGCGGCACGCGCGTGAATGGCCGTGGTATCAAATACCGGCACCGAAGCATCTTGTGCGCCGACCAGCAGACCGATTTCGGTACAGCCGAAAATAATCCCCTGCGCGCCCTGTAATTCTAAGTTACGGATAATACGGCGGTATTCTTCACGCGACCCATCGCGGATTTTCCCCATACACAGTTCTTCATAAATAATACGATGCACAATATCGCGATCGGCTGCCACCGGCGTGACCACGTCAATAGCAAAATTATCCTGCAAGCGACCACGGTAAAAATCTTGCTCCATGGTAAAACGCGTCCCCAACAGCCCAACGCGACGAATATCCTGTTGACGCACCTGCAAGGCAGTGGCATCAGCAATATGAATTAACGGTAAACCGCTTGCTTGCTCAATAACATCAGCCACTTTGTGCATGGTATTGGTACAGATAACGATCGCCTCCGCCCCTGCTGCACGTAATGACGCCGCCGCTGTGGCGAGTAATTGCCCGGCACCTTGCCAATCACCCTGATGCTGCAAGCGTTCAATTTCATGGAAATCAACGCTATACAGCACAATTTTAGCAGAGTGTAAGCCGCCCAATTGTTGTTTGACCTGTTCATTGATCATACGATAATAAGGAATGGTCGACTCCCAACTCATTCCGCCCAACAAGCCCAGCACTTTCATGGTGTTTTCCTCGATCCATGTGATGAAAATGATGACACTATCGTATCCGTCACAACTTGACGATGGGTTATTTCACCGCCAGACGGGATTCAAGCCAACGCTGACGCAAAGTGTCATACAACCAATTATAAAAGAGGGTATACGGCAAGAAAAATAGGAAGAAACCCAACTCCAGCATAAATGCCTGTACCAACGTCAAGTTAAGCATCAAGGCAGCAATGGGTACGCCAATCAGCACAAAACCCGCTTCAAAACCCAATGCATGCAGCGCCCGTACCTTTAGGTTTCGCGCGACACGAGTGATCGGCCACCAACGGTCAAATCCGGCGTTATAAATAATGTTCCATAGCATCGCGACGCTGGACAGCATGACCGCCAATGCACCGACCTGAATCATTGAACGGTTCATCAACCATGCACCAATCGGTGCGCAAATCATCACAGCAATGACTTCGAAACCCACCGCGTGAATCACACGCTCACCCAAAGACTTGTTTTGCAGTTGCATATTTCACCTGATAAATAGCCATTATTGGAACAATTCAGGTGATTATCATCGTTTTATTGCGTAGATTAAAAATAGGTTCCATCGAAAAAGTAGATAGATCATGCATTACTCCCCCGAGGCTTTACAGGCTTTTGTCGAAGCGGCCGCACTAGGCTCCTTCTCTGCCGCCGCTCGCAAGCTGCGTAAAAGTCAGTCAACTATCAGCACTGCCATCGCCAACCTAGAAGCGGATCTGGATTTGACGCTATTTGACCGACAAGCACGGCAACCGGTACTTACCCTCGCCGGACGTAAAGTCTTGGGTCACGTTCAAGAAATTTTGGCCGCCAACGAGCGTTTGAATGCATTAAGCATCAGGCTGGCTGATCGGGTCGAACCGCGCTTGACGATCGTTTTATCCGATACCTATCAACCTCAGCATCACGACAGCCTGATGATACATTTTGAGCGGCGCTATCAGGATATTGAATTGGAATGCATGGTTGCCGAAGAAGGCGATGTGTTGGACTTGGTACAAAGTGGTCGCGCACATTTGGGGATGCTGGCGGTGCAAACAACTTACCCTCCAGATATCGCCGCAGCGCGGCTTCCGGAACAAACTGAAATGGGTATTTTCGTCGCCCAACAACACCCACTTGCGCAATGCAACGCCGTAACACCGGAAAAACTCGCCAGCAATCGCCAACTGTATCTCAACACCTATACCGCCAACAGTAACAAACCGCAGGGGCGTGTATGGTCAGCACCCAGTTACCTGATGTTACTCGAAATGGCCGAACAAGGGTTCGGTTGGGCGATCTTGCCGCATTGGCTGGTCAAGCAATACAGCAATGGGCAATTAATAGAGCTGCGCCCACGCGGTTGGCCAATGCTAATTTCGGTCGATGCCGTATGGTCAAAACTCACGCCTCCGGGTCCGGCTGGCTCATGGATGTTGGATCGGTTGCTGGAGAATGCCGAAGATCAGGCGGCGACATTGAGTTCCTGAGTGGCCAGAACAATGTGGTTGAAGCCTTCCGGCTCGCTACCCTGAGGACGATCGTCAGTGACGGTCTTGTGCCGTTTGCGGTCGCTTGGCATCCAGACAAGTCTTAATTTTTGATTGCGCTCCCTTTTTCAGAATGCCGCTGAAATGCCTGCTACGGCAATAGCGATAACATACCGGCAGAGAAATAGATAAGGTGGATTAATTGACGTTATGAGCAAAGCCGCCAACAGGAGAAAATATGTTTAAACCTCTGCTACTGGCCGCTGCATTAATAATAAGTACAGCGCCGCTCACGCAACAGGCCGAAGCCAAAGGGCTGAACATTGATTTGCTGCCGGGCGTTTCACTGCGTATTGGCGATCAAGACCAACGCGGCAATTATTGGGATGGCCATGATTGGCGCGATCGCGATTGGTGGATACGCCATCAGGGTAAGGAGTTAGGTGAGCGCAGCCGCAGAGGCGACTATTGGGACGGCCAGCGCTGGCGCAATGCTGATTACTGGCGTAAACACGACTACTTCGATAAAGGCCGATATCGTAAATACGAAAAACATCATTATAAGAAACATCATAAACACAAGTACAAACATCGGCACCATCATCACTAATAATGCAGGCCGGGCGTGCCCGGCCACTACGATGGAGTGATGTCGGATGAGATTGCGCAACGAGGTATGCTGTTACCCGTAGGGGCGTGGCCTGCCGCGCCCGGTTGGTTGCTTGATGCTGAACCCGTGATGCAGGCCGGGCGTGCCCGGCCACGACGGTGGATTGATATCGGCGATATTTGGCAGCGAGGTATGTTGTTGCCCGTAGGGGCGTGGCCTGCCGCGCCCGGCCGGATGTTTGATGCTGAATACGGAATGCAGGCCGGGAGTGCCCGGCCACTACGGTGGATTGATATCGGCGATATTTGGCAGCGAGGTATGTTGTTAGCCGTAGGGGCGTGGCACGCCGCGCCCGGTTGGTTGCTTGATGCTGAACCCGTGATGCAGGCCGGGCATGCCCGACCACTACGGTGGATTGATACCGACGGGATTTGGCAGCGAAGTATGTTGTTACCCGTAGGGGCGTGGCATGCCGCGCCCGGTTGGTTGCTTGATGCTGAACCCGAGATGCAGGCCGGGCGTGCCCGGCCACTACGGTGGATTGATACCGGAGGGGATTGCGCTGCGGGGTATGCCGTTAACCGTAGGGGCGTGGCCTGCCGCGCCCGGTTGGTTGCTTGATGCTGAACCCGAGATGCAGGCCGGGCATGCCCGGCCACTACGGTGGATTGATACCGGAGGGGATTGCGCTGCGGGGTATGCCGTTAACCGTAGGGGCGTGGCCTGCCGCGCCCGGTTGATTATTTGGCGCCGCATACGGAATGCAGGCCGGGCATACCCGGCCACTCCGGTGGGTTGATACCGGCGGGATTTGGCAGCGCGTGATGTTGTTACCCGTAGGGGCGTGGCATGCCCGCGCCCGGTTGGTTGCTTGATGCTGAACCCGAGATGCAGGCCGGGCGTGCCCGACCACTACGGTTGGTTAAAACAGGCTGCTTAACAATAGATAGCCATTCAACCCCACCACGATTAACACGATTAGCCAGCCCAAGCTTTGTATCGTCCGGCTGTTAGTCATATCGCCCATTAATTCACGGTTGCCGGTAAAACGAAGTAGCGGCACCAGTGCCAACGCAATACCGAAACTGAGCAACACCTGGCTCAACACTAGGATGCGCGTCGCATCCATACCCAGCAAAATAACAATAAACGATGGCAACATAGTCACCAAGCGGCGCACCCACAGCGGAATATAGAAGCGCACGAACCCCTGCATCACCACCTGCCCCGCCAACGTCCCCACCACGGTAGAAGACAGCCCTGCCGCCACCAGACTCAACCCGAATACCGTCGCAGCGGCATGCCCCAGCAGCGGTTGTAAAGTCAGATAGGCCTGATCGAGATCGGCGACGCCACTGTGGCCACTAAAGTGAAACGCAGCGGCGGCCGTCGCCATCATCGCCAGATTAACGAACCCGGCGATCGTCATCGCAATCGCCACATCCACTTTGGTTGAGGCATAGCGATCGGCCTTTGAGTTTTTACCCGCCGTCTGCGTCAACGAAGAGTGCAGGTAAATCACGTGCGGCATAATGGTGGCACCAAGTACGCCAGCCGCCAAAAATACCGCATCACCATTGGGTAAATCAGGGATTGCCATGCCTTTGATCAACCCACTCAGCTGTGGCTGAGAGAACACTAATTCAACAATATAGGCCGCGGCCACAAACAGCAGCAGACCACCAATCACCAGCTCTAGTGGCTTCTGGCCGCGTTGCTGTAGCATTAAAATCAAAAAGGTAGCGATACCGGTCAAGATCGCCCCCTCCAGCAGGGTGACACCAAGCAGTAATTTAAAACCAATAGCGGCACCAATAAATTCGGCCAAGTCTGTGGCCATCGCGATAATTTCCGCCTGTACCCAATAAGCCCAGACGGCTGGCCGGGGGAAACGATCACGGATGTGCTCGGCGAGATTTTTACCCGTTGCGATGCCAAGTTTGGCGGATAACAGTTGGATCAACATCGCCATTACGTTGGCCCAAACCACAACCCATAGCAACGTGTAGCCAAAAGCGGCACCCGATTGAATATTGGTGGCAAAATTACCGGGATCGATATAGCCGATGGCGGCGATAAACGCCGGGCCCATCAAAGAAAGTTTAATCTTCCTGGACGGGCGGTTGGTAGTAGAAGAATTAACCGCACGACTGTTCAGCATATCGTTGAGCCCTTACATTTATTAAGCTTACCGATATTTTATCAAGATGATAATAATTATCAATTTCATTTAAAGAGGTGAGGCTTATTTCTGTGATAGATAGCGGCAAACGTTTAACGGACCGCTCGCCGTTCATGCAGCCAGTTGTTGCGCAATAACAGATAAAATAAACCTCTGACGCTCAAGTTATCACAAAAATAACACGAACGCTCAATACTATTAACACTTTGTTCTGCTTTACTTTCTTGCAAAAATTGAGGGGAATTTACGCTATGAATGTCAATATGTGCGCCAAAAATTTGATTACGAAACGTAAGGTTACATAAAACAGCGTTAAGGCTGAATTCCACCCAATCTGGTGCAAACCTTCAGCGTTTTAGCCGCCAAGCAGACATATGTATAAATGCCAAGGCGGTTTTAACAGACTTGATTGAACAAACAGAGGTTGGAAACGGGAAAACAGGAAGCAAAAAGCCGACCATTAGGTCGGCTTTTTTAAATGTTGGTGGAGCTAAGCGGGATCGAACCGCTGACCTCTTGCATGCCATGCAAGCGCTCTCCCAGCTGAGCTATAGCCCCACGAAATGTGGTACGCATTAACCGGCGTTACGGTTTTTGCCAAATTCTTAAAAAGAATTTGGTGGAGCTAGACGGGATCGAACCGTCGACCTCTTGCATGCCATGCAAGCGCTCTCCCAGCTGAGCTATAGCCCCAAGACACAATCACATTGTGTTGTGAACGGGGCGCATAATATGAAACCCGGTAAACCCTGTCAACGGCTAATTTTAAATCCTCGATCAAGCGCTGAAAAAGCCGCCAAATCAGCACATTTATCATCAATTAACGCCCGGTTGACTGAAATAGAAGTGACCGGTGCACCCAGGAAATCCACTGAGGCTTACGCAAATAAAAGAGAAAATAATGGACAGCGCGCTTGCCGGCATCATCAGCTCATGCGCCCTGCTCAACCGCAGGGCGCATGAGAAAATCAGGCCTGAGCTTCGCGCGCAGCAATATAAGCCAAAGCCTGATCGATACGTTGCAATGACCGCTGCTGACCAATAGCGTGGACAGTCACGTCCATGCCCGGTGACTGACCTGCACCGGTGACGGCAACGCGCAATGGCATACCGACTTTGCCCATCCCCACACCCAGCTCATCTGCGGTGCCTTGGATCGCATTATGCACATTTTCTGCTGTCCACACGCTGATGGCAGCCAGTTTAGCGCGAACTGCTTCCAGCGGCTGGCGTGCCACCGGGCGCAGGTGTTTCTTCGCCGCATCAGCATCAAACTCACTGAAGTCTTCGTAGAAATAGCGGCAAGAGGCAGCCATCTCTTTCAGTGTTTTACAGCGTTCCCCCAACAGCTTGACGATCTCTTTCAGTTCTGGGCCGTTACGCGTTTCAATACCCAACTGTTCCACGTGCCACGCCAGATGTACTGCAACCTGTTCCGCCGGCATATGGTTAATATAGTGGTGATTGAGCCATTGCAGTTTCTCGGTATTGAACGCACTGGCCGATTTGCTGATCGCGTCCAAGGTGAAGAACTGTTTCATTTCTTCAATAGAGAAGATTTCCTGATCGCCATGAGACCAACCTAAACGCACCAGGTAGTTCAACAACGCTTCTGGCAAATAGCCATCATCGCGGTACTGCATTACGCCTACGGCGCCATGACGTTTGGACAGCTTCTTACCGTCGTCACCCAAGATCATAGAGACGTGGGCATATTCCGGTACCGGCGCACCCAGCGCTTTAAGAATGTTGATCTGGCGTGGGGTATTGTTGATATGGTCTTCACCACGGATCACATGCGTAATTTCCATATCCCAATCGTCAACTACAACGCAGAAATTGTAAGTTGGTGAGCCATCAGTACGACGGATGATCAGATCATCCAACTCCTGATTGCTGAATTCGATAGGGCCACGAATCTGATCGTTGAAGATCACTGAGCCTTCTTGAGGATTGCGGAAACGTACCACATGCGGTTCATCCGCTGTATGGCTACATTGGCTATCGCGGCAATGGCCGTCATAACGCGGCTTTTCGCCATTTTCCATTTGCTTTTCGCGTAGCGTTTCCAATCGCTCTTTGGAACAGTAGCAACGGTAAGCCGTGCCCTGCTCTAACATTTCATCAATAACAGCGTTATAACGGTCAAAACGTTTGGTCTGATAATACGGGCCTTCGTCCCAATCCAGATTCAGCCAGTTCATCCCATCCATAATGGCGTCGATAGCATCCTGCGTGGAGCGCTCCAAATCGGTATCTTCGATACGCAAAACGAATTCGCCGCCAGCATGGCGGCTGAATAACCAGGAGTAAAGCGCAGTACGCGCGCCGCCGACGTGCAGATAGCCAGTTGGGCTGGGTGCAAAGCGGGTTTTGATTTTCATTGGAAAGCAGCCTTATTACGCAACGCGTGCCAGCGGGTGCTGGCAATTGCTCGGAATTGGAAAAAGTGAGCAACATTGTATCACCACGCGCTAATTCCTCAACGCCGACACGGCATCAGCCGATGCTATTTCATCAATGTTGCGCAGCTTTTCGCATAACAGTGCACAAAGAATCCTCAGCAGTGGCGATAATTATCGCATCCTGTTTAAATTTACGGCGAACGATTGAAATCATTTTAAAAACCGTTGACTCACTTTCAACTATCCCTATAATGCGACTCCAACAAGACGGGGCGATTAGCTCAGTTGGTAGAGCATCTCCTTTACACGGAGGGGGTCGGCGGTTCGAGCCCGTCATCGCCCACCATCTTGTTAAGCAGTGAGAAAAATGAGGGTGATTAGCTCAGTTGGTAGAGCATCTCCTTTACACGGAGGGGGTCGGCGGTTCGAGCCCGTCATCACCCACCATCATTTTCTTGCTCAAGCAGTACCTGGAAGTCCTGAAGTGGGTGATTAGCTCAGTTGGTAGAGCATCTCCTTTACACGGAGGGGGTCGGCGGTTCGAGCCCGTCATCACCCACCACTTCTACGGGTCGTTAGCTCAGTTGGTAGAGCAGTTGACTTTTAATCAATTGGTCGCAGGTTCGAATCCTGCACGACCCACCAATTTAGAGAAAAGCGCCTTTAGGCGCTTTTTTCGCATTTGCGCTCCGCAATCACTTCCGACATTAATAGGACATGTTCCCCAAGGTCGTGTTGGATGAGAACCTGCGTTCAGGTTCGAGCCGAGCGAAGCGAGACGACAACGCACAGCGTTGCCCGCAGGGCGAGGCCAAAGGCCGAGTCAACCCTGCACGACCCACCAATTCAGAGAAAAGCGCCTTTAGGCGCTTTTTTCGTTTCTAGCCACTACGTTTATCACCGGTCGTAGTGGCCGGGCACGCCCGGCCTGCATCTCGGATTCAGCATCAAACAACCAACCGGGCGCGGCGTGCCACGCCCCTACGGGTAACAACATCACTCGCTGCCAAATCCCGCCGGTATCAAACTACCGTAGTGGACGGGCGCGCCCGGCCTGCATCTCGGGTTCAGCATCAAGCAACCAACCGGGCGCGGCGTGCCACGCCCCTACGGGTAACAACATCACTCGCTGCCAAATCCCACCGGTATCAACCCACCGTAGTGGCCGGGCACGCCCGGCCTGCATCCCGTATTCAGCATCAAACATCCGGCCGGGCGCGGCATGCCACGCCCCTACGGGTAACAACATCACTCGCTGCCAAATCCCGCCGGTATCAACCCACCGTAGTGGCCGGGCACGCCCGGCCTGTATTGCGTATTCGACATCAGACAACCGGCCTCTCGGCCACTTCCTCACGCAGCCAGCGTTGCGCCGCCATCGATCACAATGTCTTGCATCGTAATGTGGCTCGCCAGATCCGACGCCAAGAACAAGATCGCATTGCTGACATCCTGTGGCTGTGCGATTTTGCCCAGCGGAATCCCCAATTTAAACTGTTCAGGAAAACCCTGAATGGTTTTCTGCTCGCCGCTGGCATCTTGCCACATCCCTTGCTGCATCGGCGTGTTGGTTGAACCGGGTGACACCAAGTTCGAACGCACACCATAGGTTGCCATCTCTAAACCAACGGTCTGGCATAGGCTCCGTAGCGCAGCTTTCGAGGCGCAATACGCCGCCATGCCCACACGCGGCACATGCGCCGCATTGGAGGCAATGCTGACAATCGCGCCACGCCGCTGGCGGCGAAATACCGGTAACGCATGGCGGAACATGTTAAACGCCCCGCCAGCATTCACATTAAGGCAAGCCATCCAATCTGCCGCACTGGTTTCATCAATCATCCCGATACGCAAGATTCCGGCACCATTCACCAGTACGTCCAACTCAGCCTGTTCCACCAGCAGACGCGTACAAACGGCATCTACCGCTGCGGCGTCAGCAATATCTAACACTTCGGTACGGAACGGATAATTCTGCGCATCAAAACGCAGATCAAATCCCACTACCTCGGCACCTGCCGCGGCAAAATCCAGCGCGGTTTGCAAGCCAATCCCCGCCCCCGCACCGGTCACCCACACGCGTTTACCGCTAAAGCTCCCTGCACTCATCACGCTTTCTCCCCTGAAAGCAGCGCCCACCAACTGTCAATGGTCGGGCTTTTAGCCAGCGCAATGAAATCTATATCGGCACGAATTTTGCGCCAACGTGTCGCCAACTCCATAATGCGCACCGAATCCAAACCGTAATCGATCAGGTTTTCATCGTTGCCCATCTCTTCGCTATCTTCGTCCAACAGCGGCATAATTTGCTGGCGCAAAGCGTCTTTGCTGGCGATACCGGGCAGCAAATCGGCAGTGGTCACCACGCGGCCACAGCGCCCGGCGGTGTAACGCAGCGCCATCAGGTGCTCATCGCGAGAGAAATCCGCCAACCCGTCCGCCACCATGAACGGCTTAATGTTACGCATAAATGCATCGATCGCCGTCGTCAGGCAACCGATATGCGCGTATACGCCACAAATAATCAGTTGGTCATGGCCGGACTCGTGCAAAATCTCCTGCAAGGGCGAGCGATGAAAGGCGCTGTAGCGCCATTTCACCAATACGGTATCATCAGGTTCTGGCGCCAACGCAGCCACGACCGCCTGCTGTTCGGGGTGTTTGTTGAGCCCCGGCCCCCACATATCATTCAACAATGCGCGGTCTTCATCACTTTGATCATTGGGTTGCGCGGTGTAATACACCGGTATACCTTGCGATTTACAGTAACGACGCAGATTGGCAATGTTGTCCACCACCTGCTTAATCAACGGGCTATCTTCCCCCCAAAAATTGAGGAAATATTGCTGCATGTCGTGGATCAGCAAGGCGGCGCGTTGCGGTTCGAACGCCCAATTAACCTTGTTAGCCGGCATCTCGTCTGCCGTTGGCAACGCATAATCATTAAGCTTAGGAATGGCCATCGATCACTCTCCCCGGACCTGAGTTAGTTGCTGCGCCTCCAAACGTTGGCGCAAAAGTTTTTTGTCTACTTTGCCGACCGGCGTCAGCGGCAGGTGTTCAACTTGCACAAAGCGGTCGGGTAATTTAAATTCCGCAACGCCCTGCTCGCGCAAATGACGTCGCAGCACGACCGGCTTCAATGTTTCTGTGGCAATAAAATAGGCACAACTCTTTTCACCCATTAATGCATCCGGCATGGAAACCAACGCAGCGTTAATCACCGACGAGTGGCGTAACAACAGATTTTCGATCTCTTCGGCGGCAATCTTCTCGCCTCCCCGATTGATTTGATCTTTCTGCCGCCCTTCCACACAAATGTAACCCGCTTCGGTTAGGCGAATAAGATCGCCTGAACAGTAAAAACCCTGCTCATCAAACGCCTCTGCGTTGTGTTCTGGGCTTTGGTAATAACCCCGGAAGGTATAAGGGCCACGCGTCATCAACCGCCCGACCTGCCCGACCGGCAACGGGTTGCCCTCGTCATCCGCTACCCAGACCTCATCATCCGGTGACATCGGTCGCCCTTGGGTTGTCAGGACGTGACAATCGTCATCATCAAGCTGGGTATAGTTCACCAGCCCTTCCGCCATACCAAACACTTGCTGAAGCTGGCAGCCAATCTCAGCAGGAATACGTGCCGCCAACGTTTCACCCAGTTTGGCACCGCCTACCTGTAATAATTTCAGGCTGGCAAGCTGTTGATTGCCACCCCACTCTTCAATCGCCTGTAACCACAGCGTCACTGCCGGTGGTACCAGCGCGGTGACGGTAATCTGATGTTGTTCAATCAGGTTGAAGCATTGGGCCGCATCAGGATCGGCCGCAAACACCGCCAAGCCTGCGGCATAGAACACGCCTAACACACCGGGCGAACTCATCGGATAGTTATGCGCCGCCGGCAGTGCACACAGATAGCGCGTTTCACGCGTAAAGTGGCAAACCTCTACGCTGCGACGGATGCTGTAGTAATAGTCGTTATGCGTCCGTGGGATCAGTTTTGGCGTACCGGTGCTGCCACCGGAAAGCTGGAAGAACGCCACCTGATCGGCCGCAGACGGCGTGGCGCAAAAACCGGTACTGTCTTCTGCCAGCATGGCTGACAGTGACTGTTCGCCCTGCGGTTGATTACGCAGCGCCACCACGCGGATGGACGGATGCGCGGCGCGGAAATCCGTCAAGAAATCATCATTGGCGAATAAACCATGCAAACGATCGGCAATCACAATCGCCGGTTTAATCTGAGACGCATACGCGTTTAATTCACTACGCTGATGGCTAAACAGCGCATTGACCGGCGCAACGCCGATTTTCAACAGCGCAAAAAAGGTGACATAAAACTCCACCACGTTGCCAAGCTGAACCAGTGCGGTTTCACCCGGTTTTACGCCACGGCGCAGCAATGCCGCGGCCAAGCGATCGGATTGCTGATGTAATTGGCGATAGCTCAAACGATTTGCCGGATCGACCAGTGCGATACTGTCGTTTTCCGCCTGCCGGGTGAGAATATCGGTCAACGGCTGGTCAATCCAATAGCCGCGCTCGCGATAACGCCGGGCAAACGCATCCGGCCAGGGGGTAAAAGCAATGCTCATTTTTCTTATCCTTGATTCAAACCAAATGCGCGCAAAATTGTGCTGAGCTTGGTGCCGGTTTCATGCCACTCAGATTCTGGCGAAGAATCCTGCACGATGCCTGCGCCAGCAAACAGGCGTACCTGCTTGCCGTTAACGGTGCCGCAACGGATGGTCACGACCCACTCGCCATTGCCTTCAGCATCACACCAGCCAACAATGCCGCCGAACAGGCCGCGTTCAAACGGCTCCAGTGCGGAAATCAACTCCCGCGCAACCGGGGTCGGCGTGCCGCATAACGCCGGTGTCGGGTGCAACAAACAGGCCAATGACAGCGCATTTTCCTTTCGTGAATCCACCTCACCATCAATCGGCGTCGACAGATGCCACAACGTGGTCGTGCTGAGTAACTCTGGCGTGGAGGGAATATTCAAATAACGGCAGCGGTCGGCCAGCACTGCGCGCATACCTTCTGTAACAAAACGGTGCTCATAATGGTCTTTGCTCGATGCCAACAGTTGCTGGCTGATGTCTCGATCGCGCTGAGGATCGACATCACGACGGGCGGATCCCGCCAGCGGGTTGGAGTAGAACTGCGCGCCAGATTTTCGCAGCAGTAATTCTGGGCTAGCACCCAGCAACGCGCCTTCTTCCAACGGGACATGGAAATGGAAGCCGTTCGGATTTTGCGCAATGATGCGCGCCATCAGCGCCTGCCGATCCACTGGCTGAACGGTTTCAATTTCCAACAGCCGCGACAGCACCACTTTGTCCAGTTTATCCGTGCGGGTCACCGCCACCGCATCGCTGACCATTTGCATGAAGGGCACCTGCGGCGGCAATTCCGTTTTATGCGCAATATCCGGCCCGGTGTTGATGTCATCGCTCTGCGCGGCCATAAAAGCATCGCGTTCGAACCAGTGAGTCTGTTGAGGAATGAACAACGCCGAGGGTTGGCGGGTATCAAAGGGGATAGCGCCACACAGCACTGGCTTTTTGATGCCCGCCATGCGCGCCTCACTAAAAGCATGCTGCACCGCCTGCTGAAACTCCCCGCGCACATCATCGCCACCAATCGCGGGCAAACTGATTTTAGTGAAACATCCCTGCGTATTCAGGCTACGAAAAGGAGAAGTGAAAAAGAAACCGGAGGCCGGTGAGACCTTTGGTTGCTCACGGCCAGACGCCTCACTTTCCTGTTGCTGTTGTTGAGCACCATTCACGGCTGCATCCATCGGTACGCCCTCTATAAGTTGTCAATAATAACCAATATAATAATGATTATCATTTGTATTTCTTGGGCGCTAAATTACCTTCCGCGATTTGCTATGTCAATAAACGTAAGCACTTCTTTCCCATCATAATCATGGTATAAATGGTGTGGTATTATCTAGATAAATGATAAGCATTAGTATTTAACCAACAAGGATTACCTGGCATGAAGAAAATCCTGCTTTTCGGATTGGCATTGTTCGCCGTCACCGCCGTACAGGCGGCCTCCCCCCCGTGGCCGCGTCAGATTGAAACCACCCACGGTGTTGTTACCCTCAAACACCCCCCTACACGCATCGTCTCTACCAGCGTGACGGTGACCGGTACATTACTGGCTATCGATGCGCCAGTGATTGCCAGTGGGGCTGCCAGTGTCAACGGTAAACTGACCGATAAGCAAGGCTTCTTCCGCCAGTGGGCAGACATTGCGGCACAGCGCGGGGTTAAGCGCCTGTATATCGGTGAACCTAACGCCGAAGCAATAGCCGGGGAAGCGCCAGATTTGATTGTTATGTCCGCCACCGGCGGCGATTCTGCCCTGCGCTTGTACGATCAGTTAACCGCCATTGCGCCGGTGCTGGTGGTTAACTACGACGATAAAAGCTGGCAACAACTCGCCAAAAAACTGGGTTACGCTACCGGGCGTGACGCACAGGCTGAAAAGTTAACCGCTGATTTCGCTGCGCGTGAGCAAGCGCTGAAGCAACACATGCAACTGCCGCCCCAGCCAATATCCGCATTGGTCTATCGTCAAGACGGCAAGGCCGCCAATCTGTGGACGACCGAGTCGTCACAAGGGCAGATGCTACAGCAACTCGGTTTCACGCTGGCACAACCGCCAGCCACACTGGACAACAGCACCAGCATGGGTGTACGGAACGATATTATTCAACTGAGCGGCGAGAATCTGGCAGAAGGATTGAATGGTCAAACACTGTTGCTGTTCGCTAACGATGACGGCGATCTCCAGCATCTGATGAGCAATAAATTCTTGGCGCATTTGCCTGCAGTGCAAAACAAGCAGGTCTATGCCATGGGCAATGAGACTTTCCGATTGGATTACTACAGCGCCAGCAACCTGCTGACGCTGTTAGAGAAACAGTTTACTTCCCACTAGTTTGCAATACTGCGGGCTGGGGTTGCGGCTCCGGCTCGCGCAGCGTCACCTGGCGCAACCCGCCCATCACCACTACCAATACCCCCCCCAGCAGCGCCGCGCCAAAACCGAAACTGGTCGAGGTGAGGGCTGGCAACATAAACGCTCCCATCGCGCCCAACAACAACGCGCCTAACGCATCCCCCACCACGTTCTGTGCGGTCCACAATCCATTGATGCGCCCCAGCAAGGCATCTGGCGTCAAGTTCTGGATGAGCGCATATTGCAACAGAGAATTGAGCGCGCTCAAATAACCGAAAACCACCAGACACGCCAGCGCTAAACCGTACCAAGGCATCACACCAAACAGGCCAATGGCGACAAACGCTGCAATCGCGGTGATCAGCATCATCCAGCCAGGGCGAGCCACGTGCGCTACACGGCCACTGGTAAATGCGCCTATTGCCGCACCCAGCGGCACCGCTGCATACATAAAGCCAAGGCTGGACGCGCCAATCTGCCAGTCCGTCGCCAATGCAGGATATAAAATCCGCACCGCACTGGCCATCGTCAGTAAGGCACCAATCAGTGCGACCATCCCGATCACTTTATTTTCAAACAGGAAGCGGAAACCACCGACCAACGCTTTTAACGGATGCTCACGCGGCTGCGGTGGCGGCATTAACTGCGGTAATTGCAGCAGTGGCACTAACGTTATTAACGTACCTAACGCCGCCAGCCCGTAATTCCATGCCACACCTGCGTGAGCGATCACCAATCCCCCTACCGCAGGTGACAAAATCGAGCCAAAACGCACCGTCAGCATGCTGATAGCACCGGCCTGGACGATATTTTCACGCCCCACCAGTGCCGGTGTCGCCGCCAACAGCGCCGTCACGCCCACCGCACCAAAGAAACCATCCCACACCGACAATAAATAAATCGCCGTTAGCGACGGTGTCGGCAACGCGGCATTAATGCACATGCCAACGAAACCGATGCCGCACGTCGAACGCGCAAATAAAATTAAACGGCGACGCTCATAACGGTCGGCTAACACGCCGCCCATCAATAAACCGGCAAACATGCCGCATCCCGCTAACGTCACGGCTAAGCCAACCAGCAGCGTCGATCCCGTTAGCGCTTGAATTTGTACCGGAATAGCGATGGCCATCAACCCCAACGCTAAAATAGAAATAAAGCGTGCGCAAAATACGGCACGGAACGCCCGATTGGCCTTGAGCAGACCAAAATCAAGCAAAATCGAAGGCTTACTCATTCGTCTATCACCACAGTATTAAAAAGGGATTGTGCGCTTGCTACTGCACTGGAACATCAACTCATGCTACCATAGATGAACACTATCAATAATGATAATAAATATCATTTATATTCAATTAAATCATAGGCTGTCATGTTCCGGCTTACACACCATTGCTCGCATTCCGCCCCTGCCGCGCAGGAGCAACTGATTTTCGGCACTACCCGGTCTTTTCGCCGCAGGCTCTACGCCCTGCTGTTCGCGCTACTGGTTTTACTGCTGTTAATGGCGCTGAGCCTGGCGCTGGGGGCAAAATCCATACCTTTTAGCACGGTTATTCAGGCGCTTAACGGCCAATGTACCCATGCTGACTGTGTGATCGTCACCGACGCACGTCTGCCGCGCACGCTGGCTGGGTTACTTGCCGGTATCGCTCTCGGGCTTGCGGGAGCATTAATGCAAACACTGACCCGCAACCCACTTGCCGATCCCGGTATTCTCGGCATTAATGCCGGAGCCGGTTTTGCCGTAGTGCTTGGCATTACGCTATTTGGTGCCACCGACGTCAGCCATTATTTGTGGTTCGCCTTCGCGGGTGCGCTAGCTGCATCGCTGTTAGTGGCACTGGTGGGCGCACTGGGCCGCAGCACGCTAAACCCGATTCGCCTGACGCTGGCAGGGGTAGCGCTCGCCGCAGTGTTAGAAGGCATGACCTCTGGCATTGCGTTACTTAATCCGTTGGTCTTCGATCAACTGCGCTTCTGGCAAGCTGGAACGCTGGATATTCAAAGCATGCAGGTCGTGCGTACGGTGGCATTGCCCATTGTTCTCGGTACGCTGATTACGCTGTGGTTGACCAAGGCACTGAACAGTCTGAGCATGGGCAGCGAACTGGCCGCCGCCTTGGGTACCGGTATCGTACGTACCCAACTGTTGGGCCTGCTGGCAATTACTTTATTATGCGGGGGCGCTACCGCCGCCGTTGGGCCGATTGCCTTTGTCGGCTTGATGATGCCACATGTGGCTCGCCGTCTGGCCGGTTCTGAGCTGCATTGGATTTTACCGTGGACGCTGGTACTCACGCCGATTCTGTTGCTCAGCGCCGATTTACTCGGCCGCTTCCTGGTCGCTGGCGAACTGCGCGTGTCTATCGTTACCGCGATGATTGGCGCACCGGTGCTCATTATGCTGGTACGTCAGCGTCATATGTTCAGGAGGAGCAACTGATGTCGATGTTCAGCACCCCGCTGATGAATAAACATCGTCCTGCCCGGCTGTCGCAGCCGATATTAACCGCGTTGCTATTGCTGGTGGCCTGCGTAATGTTGGCGATCTACGCACTCGGCTCCGGCACCTTATCACTCAGTGCAATGCAGGTCATCGATGCGTTGCACGGTGAAGGCCCCGCTAACCTCACGGTGATCGTCAGCCAATGGCGCTTACCACGTGTGGCAATGGCGCTACTATTAGGTGCGGCACTTGGCATCAGCGGAGCTATTTTCCAATCGTTGCTTCGTAACCCGCTGGGCAGCCCTGACGTGATTGGTTTCAACACCGGCGCCTACAGCGGCGTTCTGGTCGCCATTGTGTTATTCAACGGTGGCATCATGGGCATCACCAGCGGAGCGCTGGTAGGCGGATTGACGACGGCGGCATTGATTTATCTGCTGGCATGGCGCAATGGTGTAGACGCATTCAGGCTGATTATTGTCGGCATCGCCGTGCGCGCGCTGTTGGTCGGAGCCAATACCTGGTTGATTATCACCGCGTCACTGGAATCAGCTATGACCGCCGGGTTGTGGAGCGCGGGATCGTTAAATGGCGTGACCTGGGCGAAAAGCCAACCGGTACTGCTGATTATTGCCCTTGCGCTCCTGTTGCTCTGGGTGTTATCGCGCCGTATGCGTCTGTTGGAAATGGGGGATGATACTGCCTGTGCGCTGGGCGTTACCGTTGAGCGCTCCCGCATGCTTTTGCTATTGCTCGGCGTTATGCTCACCGCAGCGGCCACCGCCGTTGCCGGGCCTATCTCCTTTATTGCACTCGTTGCCCCGCAAATCGCTCGCCGCCTGTGCGCTAATCGTCATGTATTGCTGTTAACCGCGCTGACCGGCGCTTTGCTGCTACTGTTGGCCGACATCGCCGCACAGCGCTTGTTTTTACCGTATCAGTTACCCGTTGGGGTATTGACCGTTAGTATCGGTGGAATCTATCTGATTTGGTTGTTAATCCGTGAGTCACGAAAAAAATGAATACTGACACGCTGTTATCCGCGCCGCTGCGCGCCGAGAACCTGACCTTGGGTTATGACAAAAAAACCGTGGCGAGTAATCTCTCCGTTTCCATCCCTCAGGGAGAATTGACGGTGATTATTGGCCCGAATGCTTGCGGTAAATCGACGCTGCTGCGTACTCTCAGCCGCCTGATGCAACCGCAGGAAGGTGCGGTTTGGTTGAATGGTAAATTAATTCGCGAATACGCGACGAAAGAAGTAGCGCGTCAGTTAGGGCTGTTACCGCAAAGCTCAATTGCCCCCGGCGATATTACCGTGTTTGATCTGGTCGCTCGCGGGCGTTACCCCCATCAAGGTCTGTTCAGCCGTTGGCGCGAAGAAGATCAACGGGCCGTCGAGGGCGCGATGCGCGCCACCGGTGTCGCCGATCTGGCAGAACAGGCGGTTGATACACTGTCCGGTGGGCAGCGCCAACGGGTGTGGATCGCCATGGTATTAGCGCAACAGACGCCGCTGCTGCTGCTGGATGAGCCAACCACTTGGCTGGACATTACACACCAAATCGATCTGTTAGAGTTAATGCGCCAACTAAACCGTGAGAACGGCCATACGCTGGTGGTGGTGCTGCATGATTTGAATCATGCTTGCCGTTACGCCACTCATCTGATTGCCATGCGCGGCGGGAAGGTAATTGCAGAAGGCGCGCCGAAAGCGATTGTTACACCAGAACTTATCGAACAAGTTTACGGCCTGAAATGCATGATCATTGACGATCCTGTATCGCACACGCCACTGGTTGTCCCACTAGGCAAGTAATCTAGGTGTAGCGGATATGACATTACCAACTGGCTGATACGTTGTGCTCGTAGTGGCCGGGTATGCCCGGCCTGCATTACCTATTGCGTATTCGGCATCCGCCAAAAAACGGGCGCGGCATGCCACGCCCCTACGGGTAACAACATCACGCGCTGCCAAATCCCGCCAGTATCAACCCACCGTAGTGGCCGGGCATGCCCGGCCTGCATTACCTATTGCATATTCGGCATCCGTCAAAAAACGGGCGCGGCGTGCCACGCCCCTACGGGTAACAACATCACGCGCTGCCAAATCCCGCCAGTATCAACCCACCGTAGTGGCCGGGCATGCCCGGCCTGTATTACCTATTGCGTATTCGGCATCCGTCAAAAAACGGGCGCGGCGTGCCACGCCCCTACGATAAATCCATGCCGTATTGACACAACCCAAGCGGATATAACAATCACCGTAGTGGCCGGGCATGCCCGGCCTGCATTACCTATTGCGTATTCGGCATCCGTCAAAAAACGGGCGCGGCCGCCCCCCCTCCAACTCCGGTTATACAGTACGCAGCACGCGATTTAGCAACGGTCCCAACACGGTGAATGATGCCGGTGAAACGATATCGACGTGTGCGCAATCCAACTCATGTACCTGCAACGCATCAACGTATTCCGCCCAGGTTTTCTGCACGTCCATACCTTCTTGCAAGGTACGTTTGGCAACAAACAGCGTTGCCTGCCCCTTGAAGGTGGCCGTATGCGTATGGGAAAGCAAACGCACCGAATCGGCATAGTTGGCTTCGATATTGTCAAACATCGCCACACGGCTTTCACCCAACGCGGGATCAAGCGCCTCTTCCGACACTGCCAAGAACTGTTCGCGCTCGCGCTGCACTTCTTTCAGTACGTTATCATCGAGCATCACATCCCAATTTTGGGTTTCCGGCGGATAGGTATCCAACAGACCCAAGAATGCGACTTCTTCACCCCGCGCCTGTAAGCGCGCGGCGATGCCTTGTGCTAACGTCCCGCCAAGCGAATAGCCAATAAAGTGATACGGCCCATGTGGCTGCACGTCCAGTACCGTTGCCAAGTGCGCATCACAAACCTGATCCATATCCTCGCTTAACACCAACGGGCCATCCGGCCGCGGCGACTGAATCCCCACCAGCGACCAATGCTGATCGATATAACGCGGCAGCACGCTAAATTGCCAAGAGAACCCAGAGGCCGGATGCAGGCAGAACAGCGTTGGGCCGTCAGTAATACGCAATGGCAACACGCGTTCAAAACCACACTGGTCAGCCTCTTCCTGTGTGCGATCTTCCGCCAGCAGCTGCGCCAATTGTTCTACCTTTGACGCCACCATAATCTGCCCGACCGACACAGCTTTATCGAGATCGCGCCGCAGCTCGGCCGCCAGACGCATCGCGAGCAGCGAATGGCCGCCAAGCGCAAAGAAGTCATCGTCGGCAAATACATCTTCACGCTGCAGCAAACGGGCAAATACCGCTGCAATTGCCGTTTCCAACCCCGGCTGCGGTTCCCGCCCGGCGCTGCGCGTGCCGGTTTGCGGCTGCGGCAGCGCTTTACGATCCAGCTTGCCGTTGGCGCTAAGCGGTAACGAATCCATCGCGACCAACGCCACCGGCACCATATGTGGCGGCAAACGATCGGCCAATGCCGCTTTCAGTACATCAAGATCTAAACTCACGCCCGGCTGTGCCACCAGATAGCCCACCAATTGGCGTGTATCGCCGCCGGTTTCCGCCGGCGTACCTTCCAGTACGAGCGCATGGCTGACGGCCTGCTGAACGCCAGGCAATGAAAGCAGCGCATGATCAATTTCACTCAACTCAATACGCTGCCCACGAATTTTCAACTGATCGTCGCTGCGGCCAAGATATTCCACTTCTCCCCCCGGCAACCAGCGTGCCACGTCGCCAGTGCGGTACATTCGATCTCCATTACCGAACGGATCGGCAACAAACCGGCTGGCCGTCAGTTCTGCGCGTCCTAAATAACCGTGCGCCAATTGCACGCCGGTCAAATATAAATCCCCCGCGACGCCGGGCGGCACTGGCCGCAAGCGTGCATCGAGGATGCGCAGCCCGGTATTCCATACCGGCAAACCAATCGGTACGTTAGCAGCGGTGACTGCGGCCAAGGCTTCGCCCCACGCCGGATGCCAACTCACATCCACCGCAGCTTCCGTCGGGCCATACAGATTGTGCAATGGAACTGCCGTGCGGCTCTGCCACAGGCGGCATAGCTCGGCGGGCAAGGCTTCGCCACTGCAGAACACGCGGCGTAAACTGGCGCATTGCCCCACCGCGTCGTCGCTGTCTAACGCGCTGACAAACGCAGCCAACATTGAGGGAACAAAGTGCATCGTCGTCACGCGATGGCGCGCAATCAAATGTTGTAGCTGTTGCGGATCGCGGTGCGCTTCCGGTGGTGCCATCACCAGTTGCGCCCCCACCATCAGCGGCCAAAAGAATTCCCACACCGACACATCAAAACTGCACGGTGTTTTTTGTAACACCACATCGTCCGAGGCCATTGGATAGTGATTTTGCATCCACAGCAGGCGATTAACGATCGCCTGATGCCCCACCAAAACGCCTTTCGGCCGCCCGGTCGAGCCGGATGTGAAGATAATATAAGCCGGATGATGCGGCGTTGGCCCCGCCACCGCTACCCCGGCGGCATGGTCGGCCGCCAACGGCGCATCGTAGAGTAGAATCTCACCCTGTCCGGCGAAACGCGCCTGCTGCGCCGGTTCGGTGATAATCAGACGCGGTGCAGCATCCTCCAGCATCATACTCAAGCGTTCATCGGGATAACCGGTATCCAGCGGTAAATAGGCGGCTCCGGCTTCGACAATGGCCATCAGCGCCAGCGACAGGAATACCGAGCGCGGCAGCGCCACGGCAACAATGTCACCTGGCTGTACGCCCTGAGCACTCAGTTGCCGCGCCAATGCGCTGACCTGTTCACGCGTTTCACGGTAGGTAAAACGATAATGCGCATCGGCCAGCGCCGGCGCATCCGGCGTTTGCTGAGCCTGTTGCGCCAGCAGAGCGCTCAGCGTCTGCATCGGCAGTGGATGCACAGTATCGTTAACGCGGTTTAGCAAGGCATGATCGTCAGCGGTCAATAAATCCGCCTCTCCCACCGGCAACTGCGGCTGGGCGCTAAACTGGCTTATCAGCAACGGTAAGCGTTGCAAATGGGCGGCCAGCTCATCACGCTGATAGCGCTCAGCATTGGCTAACAATTCCACCTTCAATTGACCGCGCTCATCGATAAACAGGGCAATTTCCAGATCGCGCACCGGTCCAGAGGCTAAATCATGCGTGATTCCCGTCATGCCGGCAAAATCGAGCTGGTAATCAAACATTTTGAAGTTGAATACCGTACCGTACAGCGGTTGCGCGTTCCCCACATGCCCCAAATCGCGCGGTATCTGTTCCGCATCGTAGCGCTGATGGCGGCGAACCGTCTTCAATTCACGGCTGATACGCGCCGCGGCGTCAACCAAAGTGGCCTGCGGATCAATGTGCATCTCCATGGGAAGCACGTTAATCACCGGACCGGTGGCGCACAATGCCGCAGAACCGGTGCGGCGCATGAAGATGAACCCGGCACTGAAATGGGATTGGCCACTTAGGCGCGACACCCACAGCGCTAACAATGCCACCGCCATATCTGCGGCACTCAACTGCTGCTGATGGCCTAATGCTACCAAAGGCGCGAACGCTGCCGCAGCGCAGCGTTGGGTCAACCGATGAATACGGGTGGTTGGCGCTTGCCCGACTAAGGGTTGCGGGCACAACGTCGCCGCCGGTGGCAATTGAGCGGCTTTATTGAACCAAAAATCAGCGTCGCGTCGCCGGCCAGCGGATTGCTGATACGTCTGGTATTCCGCGACCACCTCACTAAACGGCGTGAACGGCGTCGGCTCGGGCTGTTCACCGTGATGCAGGCGGGTATAAATATTGGCGATCCGGCGCGTAATAGCGGTGAAGCTAAACCCATCCACCACCAGATGATGATAGCGCTGATACCAGTACCAGCGGTTCTCCCCCAAATACATGACAACGTGGCGATACAACGGCGCTCCGCTGCTGACGCGTAGCTCGCCGGACAAATCAATTTGCATCAATGCCTGCGCTGCCGCATCAGGATTCGGTGAGGTGGATAGATCGTGGTATTCCGGCGTTTCTATCGCCATCGTGGCATCAAACCACTGCACCGGCACGCCGTCGCGCTCCTCGAAACGCAATTGCAGGGTATCCACTTCAGCCAGCCCCAACGCAATCGCGCGCAGCAGGCAATCCTTATCCAGCTTGCCATTCAGCTCAATATAGTGCGCCACCGCGTAAGCATTGCCGTACGGTGAAATGTGGTCGGCGACCCAAATGCCTGATTGCGCAGCCACCAACGGCATTTCTACGCTCACCGCGTGATCGGCCGGTAATATTGACGTTTCTGACACAGTTCTGATTCCTATTGTTGGTATACCCTAAATAATTCGAGTGACATCAAAGCAGCACCGACACACCTTATCTGGCAGCCGGCAGTCCGTCTGCGCAGGTTGCCAACAGGGGGGCATGAGCAACGCGCCATCATGCCTGACGCTGTGATGCGGGCCGCATGTCCTGCCAGTTTTCTTCCAGCCAGCTTACGCATTGCGCGCGTTCCGCAGGACCAAACACCGTGACCCAACCGGGCGGCACTGCGCTGAAATCTGGCCACAGGCTGTATTGTTGTTGATCGTTACGCAGGATCAGGCAACGTTGTTGCGGATCATCGAACGGGTTCAGGGTTTCCATCACGGGCTCCTTGCGTCAAACGAGAGGTAGAGAGTGGAATGGCCTGATGGCCGGTAACAAATGGGCCACGCCAATGCGCCTGCAAGCCTTCCAGCAGACCGCCGCGCCAACAAAGTGCATCATGCCCTCCTTCGACCGTGCGGTAGTTCACCCGATGCCCCGCATCGCTGAGCCGTTGCGCCATACGATCGCTAACCTGATGTACTAAATGCTCATGCTTTCCCGCCTCCATAAAGACGTTCAAGGCACCGTGGTTGCCCAGGCCGTTTTCCACCTGACGAATCAACCAGCAAGCATCTTCTGGCGGCGCAGGCCATTGCAACATGTCACGTCGAGGCCACCAGTAAGAGCCCGATTGGCTAATGACCGCACCAAAACGCTGAGGCCAGTTCAGCCCGGCATACAAGGATGACAGGCCGCCGAAGCTTTGCCCCGCAACCACCGTGCTCGCCGGATCGCGGCTATGCGGTGCCCATTCAGCCAGTTGCGGCATTAGTTCTTCTTGCACCGCCAGCCAGAATTCTGGGTTGCAACTCAGCTCATGCGTGCGGTGTTTGAAATCAATAATGTCGATCAAGACATACACGGCCTCCGGTAATTGACCTTGCTGCGTCAGTTTCATCAGCGGATCCCAAACTGGCATCTGTTGCGCCCAGAATTGGCCGTCGAGCAGTATCGCCAGCGGACGTTGCGCCGGGTTGCTGTCGCCAGTGCTGTAAACCCACACATTGCGGCTGTTGCCGAGGCGTTGACTATGCCAGGTGTGACGCTGTAATCGTGCCGGAGGCGCCGGAATGCAACGAGCGCTGGACACCGCGTAGTTATCGAAATCGCGCCAAGCTGGCTGGGACGGCGCTTCTGGCATATGCAAACCCGAAACAACATAACCGCCAGCGGTTAACCACGAACGATAAGGATTCAGCAAATCGTGAGTAGCAAAGGCAAATATCCGGTGCCACCAGTGGCGCACTGTGTGCAAGGTGGCGTGTGGATCGTCACTCTCAATGGTCAATGGACTGTTGTCCAGACAGGGAATAAAGCAGTAGCTGCCGCGCCAATCGGCGTTCAATTCGGTTTGCCAATACCACACATCGCTACCGCTTAGACGTTGCAGACTCTGCGGCAGATTCGGCTGATGATGGTCAGTCAGGCAATTAATATTGATCCAAACGCGTTGATAGGCAGAGGTCAGTTCACATCCTTGCGGATCGCGCCAGAGAAACATGACCTTGTGCCGGCCATCCTTCGTCGGTTCGACCAATGGCGTACCGCGCCGTGCAATCTCTAGCCACCAGCCATGACTCCCCGCGTGCTTGCTTGTTAATAACTTATTGCTTTCTGACTGCTGTTCAGTTTTCAAAACACCCACTCACTTGGTAGTTGGCACAGCATGCACCGTGACAGCAGAAAATCGCTGTCATTTTTGCGCATACACAAACGATATAATGAATACTATTGATAATTATTTGCATTTGCAATAGTGTGTAAAGGCGCGTAAAGAGCGCCGGTATTCTTCAACAGGGACGGATACCAACATTGAACTGGGATCGGCGGCTGGCAGCGTCTCCGGCGTCGTCAGATCCACACCACAGACGATATAAAAACGACAACCGGCCACCCCTGCCGGCTCCAGCGATGGCTGAGGGGGATGGCAACTCGGTAGGAAATTAAAAATGACTCGCAAGTTATCTCGTTATTCCTTAGCCACCGTCATCGGATTAGGATTAGGCGTATCCGCAATTGCGCATGCCGCACAGCAAACTGAATCGACCTCAGAGACAGAAAACACTGCCGCAACCGGCAATAAGAAAAAAGAGCGCGCAACCGAAGACACCATTCTGGTCACCGCCGCCAAGCAAAATCTGCAGGCCCCCGGCGTTTCCACCATCACCGCTGATGAAATCAAGAAACGTCCACCGGCGCGCGACATCAATGAACTTATCCGCACCATGCCGGGCGTTAACCTAACCGGGAACTCGACCAGCGGCCAGCGCGGCAACAACCGCCAGCTCGACATCCGCGGTATGGGCCCGGAAAACACCTTAATCCTGATCGATGGTAAACCAGCAACCAGCCGCAATTCAGTACGCCAAGGCTGGCGAGGTGAGCGTGACACCCGTGGCGATAGCGCCTGGGTGCCGCCAGAAATGATCGAACGTATTGAAGTGCTGCGAGGCCCGGCGGCGGCGCGTTATGGCAACGGTGCCGCAGGTGGCGTGGTCAATATCATCACCAAGAAACAGTCCAAAGAGCTGCACGGCTCCTTGAATACCTATTTCAACGTACCGGAGCATAAACAGGAAGGTTCAACCAAACGTACCGACTTTAGCCTCACCGGCCCGTTGACCGACACCCTGAGTTTCCGCTTGTTCGGTGGCTACAGTAAGACGCAGGCCGATGCCTGGGATATCAACCAAGGGCACCAGTCACAGCGCTTCGGCAACTACGCAGACAGTCTGCCTGCCGGGCGTGAAGGCGTCGTCGATAAAAATATCGACGCCATGCTGCACTGGGATTTTGCCTATTTGCAATCACTGGAATTTGAATACAGCTACGGCCGCCAAGGCAATCTGTACGCCGGTGATACCCAGAACACCAACAGCAATGCGTTAGTGCAAAGTAACTACGGCAAAGAAACCAACCGCATGTACCGCGAAACTTACAGCGTTGAACATCGCGGTGCATGGGACAGTGGCGTCAGTACCAACAATTACATCCAGTTTGAACGTACGCGCAACACCCGCCTGAATGAGGGTTTGGCCGGCGGTACCGAAGGCATCTTCTCCAATAACGACTTCGGCACCACCAAGTTGGATGATTTCCTGGCGCACAGTGAAATCAGCGTACCGTTCGATCTGTGGGTGCCGCAGACCGCGACCCTCGGCACCGAGTGGAACCAACAGCAAATGAAAGATGCCTCCTCCACCAGTCAGGCATTAAGCGGCGGCACTGTCCCTGGTATTGATAGCGGTACACGTAACCCCTATTCGTCAGCCCATATCTTCTCACTGTTTGCCGAAGACAATATTGAACTCACCGATAGCACCATGCTGACACCAGGCCTGCGTTACGACTTGCACTCCAAGGCAGGCAACAATTGGAGCCCGTCGTTGAATTTGTCGCAAGAACTGGGCGATAACTTTACCCTGAAAATGGGCATCGCCAGCGCCTATAAAGCGCCGAACCTGTTCCAGACCAACAACAATTATATTCTGTACAGCCGCGGTCAAGGTTGCGCTAACAGCGCGTCAGGCATCGGCTGTTACCTGATCGGTAACAACGATCTCAAAGCAGAAAACAGCATCAATAAAGAAATCGGTCTGGAGTTCCACAACGACGGCTGGCTAGCCGGTGTGACTTACTTCCGCAATGATTACCGCAATAAAATCGAGGCGGGTAGCTCACCAGTCGGCCAAACCAGCAATGGCAAAACCGATATTTATCGCTGGGAAAACGTGCCAAAAGCGGTCGTTCAGGGGTTGGAAGGCTCGCTGAACGTACCGGTTAGCGAAACGGTTTCCTGGACCAACAACGTTACCTATATGATCGAAAACAAGAATAAAACTACCGGTGATTATCTGTCGATCATCCCTAAGTTTACGCTCAACTCTACGTTAGGTTGGCAGGCGACGCAGGATCTCTCCGTGCAAAGTACTCTCACTTGGTACGGCCGCCAGAAGCCGAAGAAGTATAACTACAAAGGGGAGCCGACCAGCGGTACTGAAAGACGTGAAGTCAGCCCTTATGCCATCGTCGGCCTCAGCGCAACCTATGACGTCAGCAAAAACATCAGCCTGACAACCGGGATAGATAACCTGTTCGATAAGCGACAGTTCCGTGCCGGCAACTCGCAAAACGTGGGTAATCCAACCACCGGTACAATCAATATCGCCGGTGCCGGTGCCGCCACCTATAACGAACCGGGCCGTACCTATTATCTGAGCGTGAATACCCACTTCTGATCATTAAGTCCGCTTAATGATAAAAGCCGAGCGGATACCCCGCTCGGCTTTTCCTTATAACAGCGCCGCCACCTACTGCCCTCGTCGTGACCGCCCGCCAAGCCCGGTTGATTGCTTGATGCTGAATATGAAATACAGGCCGGGCATGCCCGGCCACTACGGTGAATTTGATACCGGATGGGATTGTGCTGCGGGGTATGTTGTTACCCGTAGGGGCGTGGCATGCCACGCCCGTTGTTACTGATGCTGAATACGCAATGCAGGCCGGGCATGCCCGGCCACTACGGTGAATGTGATAGCCGCTGGGCTGCGTGAACACAGCGAGAGTTTACCGTAGGGGCGTGGCATGCCGCGCCCGTTGTTACTGATGCTGAATACGCAATGCAGGCCGGGCATGCCCGGCCACTACGGTGAATGTTATAGCCGCTGGACTGCATGAACTCGGTGCGGTTTTACCGTAGGGGCGTGGCATGCCGCGTCCGTTGTTACGGATGCTGAATACGCAATGCTGGCCGGGCATGCCCGGCCACTACGATTACGTAACGCGCTAACAGTATAAATTATCTGGCCATATTATTTTTAAACCGTCGCTAATCTGGTTCGGAGTTTGACCTTGAGCGCATCATGGACTGCCGAGCAAGGCAGCGGCGTCAGGGGCAATCGGCTATGGACGGCCGATTGAGCCGAGACTGGCAGGGACGCCAGTCGTAGGCGACCCGCCCGACGACGGTGACGCAGTAAGGGAACCGGCAAAGCCGGCAGGCCATGTTAAGCGGGGCGCGGGTGTCGGGGCCGCGCCTACGGCCCTGACAATGCCCCAAGGCAAAATGTAGCAATGCAGGCCGGGCATGCCCGGCCACTACGGTGAATGTTATATCGGTTGGGCTACGTGAACACAGCGCGGGTTTATCGTAGGGCGTGGCACGTCACGCACATCACTGCGGTTAAATCATCTGGCTCAGGTTCATCTGCTCCATCAGCTTATGGTTATCAGAGTAATCCACAGGGATCGCCACGACCACCGGCCCCTGAATCGCCATAGCCTTACGCAGCATCGGCCGTAGGTCCTCTACCGATTGCACCGCGAATCCAACGGCACCGCATGATTCAGCATAAGTTTTGAAATCAATCGGGCCAAACTCCACACCGGATTTGCGTTGATATTTATTCAGCTCCTGCATTTCTACCATGTTGTAGGCGTTATCAACCCAAATAACGTGCACAATGTTGGTTTTCAGCCTTACCGCCGTTTCGAGTTCCATACTGGATTGCATAAAACCACCGTCGCCAGAAATCGACAGCACTTTATCCCCCGGTCGCACCAATGCCGCGCCAATTGCCCACGGCAATGCAACACCCATGGTTTGCTGACCGTTGGAGATCAACATTTGCCGCGCACGGAAGCTGTACAAATAGCGTGCAATCCAAATATGAAAACTGCCCATATCAACGCACATCGTCACGTCTTGGCTTACAATATCCTGCAACTCTTTCACGATACGCAGCGGATGAATGGGCATCCCGCCCCGGCGTGCCGCACGCTCCGCAAGTTCAGTTCGCTGGCGGCTTAGATCGGCCAAGAGAGTTTCCACCGCCGTGGGAATAGGCAGCCTGCCAGAAAAATGTTCGAGCATCGTACGGAAAGTGGCGCTGATATTGCCCACCAACTCGATATCCGGCCGGTAGCAGGTGTCAATTTCGGCGGGTAATACGTCGATATGCACCAATTTTAAACGACGTTGGCTGTTCCACATGCACGGATCGTATTCAATCGGGCTATAACCCACGCTCACCACCAGATCGGCCTTCTGCAACAATTGGTCGGCCGGTTGGTTATTGAACAGCCCGACGCGGCCAGCAAAGCGCGTGAAGTGATTGACATCTATCACCCCAGCAGCCTGATAGGTTCCGACCACCGGCATACGGGTAAGCTGTAAGAACTGCCGCACCACCTCGCTATTTTCCGGCCGACTGGCTTGCAAACCGAGCAGCATCACCGGGCATGTCGCCTGCTGAATTAGTTTGACCGCCTCCTGAATATCCTCTACCGCCGCAGCCCCCATACGCGGCACCCGGCACCCTGCCAGCACGGGTGCACAGACCGGGTCGTTGATAATATCCATCGGTAAGCTGATAAACGCAGCCCCGGGACGGCCAAACTCTGCGCTACGAAACGCATTGGCGAGCACCTCAGAAATCGCTGAACTGGCATGCACTTCGGCACAATATTTGGTTACCGGCCGGAACATACTCACCGTATCCATACTTTGATGAGTTTGTTTCAGATTGTCGGCTCGTTTCACTGCACCACCGATCGCAACCAACGCATCCCCCTCCGAGTTAGCCGTCGCTACCCCGGTAATCAGATTAGAACTCCCCGGACCGGAAGTCACCAAGGCGACACCGGCTTTGCCGGTCAAACGCCCCACCGCCGCAGCCATAAATGCCGCATTAGCCTCATGGCGCACCACCACAGTTTGAATCGACGGCGCATCCTCAAGCGAATCAAATACGCGGTCAATTTTGGCACCCGGAATACCAAACACATGTTTAACGCCCTGCGCCTCAAGATTTTTCACCACCAAATCGGCGCCACATGACCAATTTTCGTCACGATTCAACTTACTCATGGTTCCACCTCATAAATAAAAATCGACTGCCGTAAAAACCGCTACCGGCGCAGCAAACTGACTTAACCCTCGGCTGAACGAATAGCGCGATCCAATCCCTCAGGGCTAAGGTTGGTACGCAAGAAATCTGCATCATGCGGCAATTGGAGATTGAGACGGGTGATGACACCAAATTGCAGCCGGCCATGATCAAGCTGGTAATCCAGCACATGGCCGCCACCATTGCGATCATCGGTGACAAAGTGTTCGTGATAGCCCGCCACGCCGATGCCTTGCATATAATCAGGCGAGCGAAAGCCCACCAACGTGCCTTGAGATTGCTGGAAAGCAAAGGTCGGCTGTGCTTCAATCGCTTCTAACATGGGTTTATATGGCCGCTCCTGACGCGGCACCGTACGCGTTTCGACATGGCTGAATTCGCCGTCGACGCGCAATGCGCAAAACAAATTCGGGGAAGCTACCTGTTCATCAATACATTGATGTAATTGCGCTTTGTCGATGGGTTTATCGAAATAATGGGTGACGCTGGGTTTAAAAAAGGTCACCACTGCGAACGGGGTTTTTTGCGCCAGGCTCGCTGGGCGGGCGCTGCCATCGGCACGTAACTGATAAATTTCCTTATCGAAGGCGATCAGTTCACCGTCAAGTTGATTAAATGTCCCTAAGCCAAAATCACCGTGGCGCATCAGTTCGGCAATGGTGACATCTCCCTCATACACCCCGCCAATTAGCGCGCTCATTAGCGATATTTGATATATTTCGCCCTCTCCCATACTCACTGACTGCTGGGTAAAACCCTGCGCCAGATGCTGCGCGCAGGAACAACCGTGATTCTGGCTCATGCAATACTCCTCCCACCTGTGCGAACTGACCGCATCCGCACGTTTAAACGTGTTACCGTCACTGTATCGTCTTGAAATAATTCAGCTAACGGCGACAAAAATCGGTCACAAGAACCGAAACAGCAGTAAAAGAAACAATAAATTAGCCTTACTAATAATTAAAATCACACTACTGCCAATTAAAACTGTCTTTTTGATGCCGATGGCAAAGCAAAAATCATCAAAAACTTGCCAAGTTCAAAGGATTAAACCGCTTGCCATCTAGACATGTTGCATCGATGCAGCCAGTTACACGCTCACGACAGCATCGAAACCCTGCTATCCAGCGTAGCCGTCTATTAGCGAGCTGAGAACCCGCTATTCATAAGAAATGCTTTTGCATATAATGCAAAGATGAATGAAGCCCGTTATGCCGAACACTTACCGATATTCCTTGAGGTCGCCCAGCAAGGCAGCTTTTCTGCCGCCGCCCGTAAGCTTGGCATGGTGCCTTCCTCACTCGTGCGCCATATCGATACGTTGGAAGACCAGCTCGCCGTCACGTTATTCATCCGCTCGACTCGCGGGCTAATGCTGACCGACGCCGGTAAAATGTTAAAGAAGCGCGCCACTGCATTGCAGGCTGATATTCTCGCAATTCGCGCTGAGTTGGCCGCACTGAGCAGCGAACCGCAGGGCGTATTGCGTATCAGTTGTCTGCCCACCTTTGGCAAAACCTATATCCTGCCGCTGTTACCGGAACTGACACAGCGTTATCCCCAATTAGCCATTGAGTTGGATCTCACCGAACAGCAATGCGATCCGAAACAGGCATTACTGGATGCCGCCATTCGCATTGGTGAACAAAAAGACAGTTCGTTGTACGCCAGCCTTATCGCGACTCAACGCTGGCTAATGTGTGCCAGCCCGGCTTACGTCGCTCGCTCCGGTCGCCCTGCTCACCTGCGTGATTTGCCAAGACACCGGCTGATTGCCCGTTTTCATCAGCAACAACCCGCCTGTTGGGCACAAATTCTCGATGCGTCACTGCTCAATCGGTGCGATGTGGTGTTACGATGTGATGATTTCACCGCCCAACGGCAGGCGGCGCTCAGCGGTATGGGCATTACGTTTTTGCCCAACTGGGTGGTCGATCCCGATATTCAAGCCGGGCGTTTGCTGCCGCTGCTGGATGATCCGCGTGGTGAGGAGCAAGGCATTTATCTGCTGCGGCCAGTAGCAAAAATCTCACCCCCGTTAGCAGCGTTGATAACGCTATTGCGAGGAAACGTCACTTCTCCCTAACGGCGTCTCGTGCTCAAATTACATATCCAAGGTGCGGTCATGACCCCACAGCAACACATTTTTACCTGGTTACAGCAAGATGCCGACCGCATGGCCGCCTTGCGCACCGCACGCCGCCTCGGCCTTAACGATTGGTGTCTGGGGGCGGGCTTTGTGCGTAACCTGGTGTGGGATCGGTTGCATGACTTCCACGCGCCGACAGCGTTGAATGATATTGATGTCATTCATTTCGATGTCGCGCGGCCCCACCCAGCGCGCGATCGCATGCTGGAAACGCGGTTACAGCAATGGCTGCCACTGCCGTGGTCAGTGAAGAATCAGGCGCGCATGCATCTGCGAGTAGGCCGGGCTCCGTATCTCAATACTGAAGACGCCATCAGCTTTTGGCCCGAAGTCGAAACGGCCGTCGGGGTTCGCCTGAATGCCGATGACAGCCTCTCACTGATTGCCCCGTTCGGTTTACACGCATTGTTCGCACAAACCCTCACCTTCAACGCCAAAAATGGTGATGTGGCTGCCTTTCAACATCGTGTTACCCGCAAACGCTGGCTGCAACAGTGGCCGCGGCTGAAAATACGGCATAGGTAAAGGTTGCCCGCGCGTTGCCGATAATACGGTGAGTGCAATCAAACGCAGGGAGAGTCGTATGTCGAATATCATCACCATGCTGGTACCGCCGAAACACAGCTTGCCGGCGGTAGGTAACGTATTCAGCGCCCCGGGCAAAGAAAGCCCGTTGCTCATGGCTGCGCCGGTGAATACTAACCCTGAGGCGGAAAAAGCCAGCGGCAGTGATAACGATAAGCCGGTGGCACCAAAGAACAACAGCGCCGCGGCACGGATCGAAGCACTGCAACAGCAGATTCAAAACTTGCAGAAAAAACTGGTGGAGTTGCAGAATTCTGGCGACGATGTCGAGCAAATCAATCAGCAAAAGCAACTCATTCAAGCACAAATTAAACTGCTTCAGGCTGAAATCGCCCGCATTCAGAAAGAAGAAATGCAAAAACAGCAACAAGAGCACATGGCCCAGACTACGCAAGGCCGTTCGCCCAACGGTGACGGCATCAATCGCCCAACCCCGCTTAACGCCCTTGATGTCTATATCTGATTAATACGGCGCCTGTTGTTGACGTAACTGTTGTAACAGCGCCGCCTGCTGGCGCACCACCTGCCAGATGGCTTCTGCCGCCGGTGACAGCGAGCGGTTCTTGCGCCTCACCAGCATCAGCGCCCGGTTGACTTCCGGCACCAGCCGTTTAACCCGTAACGTGCCGCCTTCCGGCAGGGGTAATGCCAAGGCAGGAAAAATACTGATGCCCAAGCCTGACGCCACCATCGGGAACAACGTCGCCGGATGGCCAATTTCTTGCACTACTTCCGCAACCACCCCTTGCTGATGGATGGCACTGTCGATCAAGGGGCGGCTGCCGGAGGCGTAATCCTGCAAGATTAAACGGCAGCCGTTCAACGCCGACCACGCGACCGATGGCAGCTCGGCAAACGGATGGTCGTCGCGACACAGCAGTAAAAACGGCTCATGCAAAATCGGTTCACACTCTAGATCTCCCGCTCGCAGCGGATCCACCACAATACCAAAGTCGACCTCTGCATTACGGATACTTTGCAATACCAATTGCTGTGCCTGATCGCGCAACAAAATACGGATTTCTGGATAGTGTTGCTCACCAGCGGCAATGCATTGGGGCATCAGGTGTGCCGAAATCGTTTGGCTCGATGCAACCCGCACCGTACCGCTGCGTTGTACGCCGTAGCTGCGTGCATCCAGCAATGCGGCGTGTAATTCGTCTAACAACCGCTCAACTCGATTAACTAACCGCTGCCCAGCGTCGGTCAGCAACACTTCGCGCGTGGTTCGATCCAACAGACGCACGCCGAGCTCTGCTTCCAACTCTTTGATGCTGTGGCTGACCGCCGATTGCGTCAGGCCAATCGCCTCTCCTGCCCGGCTGAAACTACCGTGACGGGCGATGGCAACAAATACGGTGAGCTGTTTAAACGAGTAATTCATGTTTTTTATTCATATATAAATTAAATAAATCAATTTTATTATTATATGCCATCGCGGGAGAATACCCGCTACGATTTTAGCGCGAGTATATCGAGATGAGATTCTTACCCGACCGTTTTACCCTGACTTTACTGGCCACCGTGTTGTTGGCGTCGTTGTTGCCTGCGCGGGGTGAATTTGTCGGCTGGCTGAACAACCTGACCATCGCCGCCATCGCACTGCTGTTTTTCATGCACGGTGCCAAACTGTCGCGTGCGGCAATCCTCGCTGGCAGCAGTAACTGGCGGTTACATCTGTGGGTGATGTTCAGCACGTTCATCATTTTCCCGATCCTGGGTGTCCTGTTCAAATGGTGGTCGCCCATTCACGTCAGCCCAGCGCTGTATAACGGTTTTATCTATTTATGTATTCTGCCCGCCACCGTGCAATCGGCCATCGCCTTTACCTCATTAGCCGGTGGCAACGTCGCCGCGGCGGTATGCAGCGCGTCGGCCTCCAGCTTATTGGGCATTTTCATTTCGCCACTCTTGGTGGGTCTGCTGCTGAATGTGCAGGGTGAAACCGGCAGTTTGCAACAGGTCGGTGCTATTGTGCTGCAACTGCTGGTGCCGTTCGTTGCCGGGCATTTGTCGCGCCCACTGATTGCTAACTGGCTCGAACGTCATCGTAAGCTGATCGGCAAAACTGACCAGACTTCGATTCTGCTGGTGGTATACGGCGCATTCAGCGAAGCGGTGACGCACGGCATTTGGCATCAGGTGGGCGTTGGCTCACTGGCGTTTATCATTGGCGTCAGCCTGCTGCTGCTCGCGGTAGTGTTGATGATGAATATCTTCATGGCGCGCCGGTTGGGCTTTAATAAAGCAGATGAAGTGACGATTGTCTTTTGCGGCTCCAAGAAGAGCCTGGCCAACGGCATCCCGATGGCCAATATTTTATTCCCGGCAGCGACGGTGGGCATCATGGTGTTGCCGCTCATGGTGTTCCATCAAGTGCAATTGATGGCGTGCGCCGTACTGGCGCGCCGCTATCAGAAGCAACAGCAAGCGCAACGCCCCGCAGAAAATATGGACGCGGTGTAATACCGGTTGCCGTGAGGGTTTACGGCCGCCCCACGGCACCTAACTGCGTTTCAGCGGTTTGACCAGGGCGTCCAACCCCTCGATTTTTATCGCCAGCGTCATTTCCATCAACATCCCCAGCTTACCGTTGGGGAATTCGCCCTTCCGGGCGAACCACAACAGGTACTCTTCCGGCAAATCAATCAACACGCGGCCTTGGTATTTGCCAAATGGCATCACCGTATTGGCGATTTCAATCAGGTTTTCTTTTTCCATCAGTTACCCAATAGACGGATCATTTCCGCTTCGTCTATTACCTCAATACCCAGCGATTGTGCCTTCACCAGTTTCGATCCAGCGGCTTCGCCGGCGATCACTAAATCGGTTTTCTTCGAGACACTACCACTGACCTTAGCCCCCAACGCCGTCAAACGGTCTTTAGCTTCATCGCGTGACAGTTGGCTCAGCGAGCCGGTCAGCACCACGGTTTTGCCAGCAAACGGGCTGTCAATCTGATCTGCCACCACCACCACCGGCGCTGGCCACTGAATACCGATTTCATCGCTGACCAACTCTTCAATGACCCGTTGATTTAACGCTTCCGCAAAGAAATTCACCACATGCTTCGCCACCACGTCGCCAACGTCAGACACCTCTTTCAAGGCTTCTATGTCTGCCGTGCGCAGTGCAGCCAACGAACCAAAGTGCGCGGCCAAATTTGCCGCCGTCGCCTCACCCACTTCACGAATGCCTAAGGCATACAGAAAACGGGCGAACGTTGTCTGCTTGGATTTCTCCAACGCATTCACCAGATTCTGCGCCGATTTCGGCCCCATGCGATCCAATCCGGTCAGCATACCGGCGGACAAGCGGAACAGGTCTGCCGGGTTTTTGACATACTCCTTTTCCACCAGCTGCTCGATAATCTTGTCGCCCATGCCATCGACATCCATCGCACGGCGTGAGACAAAGTGTTTCAGTGCTTCTTTACGTTGTGCACCGCAGATCAAACCACCAGTGCAGCGCGCTACCGCTTCGCCTTCCACACGTTCAACGTCTGAGCCGCACACCGGGCAATGCTGTGGGAATACCACTTCCCGCGCACCCTGTGGGCGGCGATCTTCCACCACCCCCACCACTTGCGGAATAACGTCACCCGCGCGGCGTACGATTACCGTATCACCGATCCGCAGACCAAGACGTTCGATTTCATCGGCGTTATGTAAGGTGGCATTGCTGACGGTGACGCCGGCCACTAATACCGGCTCAAGCCGCGCCACCGGCGTAATTGCGCCGGTACGGCCAACCTGGAACTCCACTTCACGCACGAGGGTGATTTCTTCCTGCGCTGGGAATTTGAAGGCGGTCGCCCAGCGCGGCGCGCGCGCCACAAATCCTAAGCGCTCTTGTAGATCGATGTCGTCAATTTTCACCACCACACCGTCGATATCAAACCCGAGCTGCGCGCGCGTTTGTTCAACCTGACGGTAAAAAGCCAACACCTCATCGCTGCCGGTGCAGAGCTTAACACGCTCGCTAACCGGTAATCCCCAGGCCTTGAATTGCATCAATCGCTGCCAGTGGCTGCGTGGCAACACGCCGCCTTCCAGTAGGCCGACACCATAGCAAAAGAACGTTAGCGGGCGTTTGGCGGTGATGCGTGGATCAAGTTGACGTAATGAACCTGCCGCCGCATTACGCGGGTTGGCGAATACCTTACCCTCTTTACGGCGCGCGTCTTCGTTCATTTTTTCAAAACCGGCCTGCGGCATAAATACTTCACCGCGCACCTCTAAACGACGCGGAATGTTATCGCCGGTGAGGCGCAGTGGAATAGCACGGATCGTGCGCACGTTGGCCGTGATGTTCTCACCGGTCGTGCCGTCGCCGCGCGTCGCCGCGCGCACCAGTTCACCGTCTTCATACAGCAGACTGACCGCCAGCCCATCCAGTTTCAGCTCGCAGCAAAAGGTTAATGGCTCACTGCTTTTTAAGCGATCCTGTACCCGTTTATAAAAGGCCTGATAACTGTCTTCGTCAAACACATTGTCCAACGACAGCATCGGCACTTCATGCCGCACCTGTTCGAATGCTGTCAACGGTGCCGCGCCGACCCGCTGGGTTGGGGAATCGGCGGTGATTAACTCGGGGTGCGCCTCTTCCAGATCGCGCAACTCACGCATCAGGCGGTCATATTCCGCATCTGGAATTTCAGGCGCATCAAGCACGTGGTACTGATATTCGTGATGGCGCAGTGAGGTTCGCAGTTGATTGATTTTTTTGTTGATCGGTTCCATAGCTCACCATCAAAGATAAAAAACCCCCAACAGGTGGGGGTCTTGAGAGACTGATTATTTACCTGCGCAGCGCACCGGTCAGGCGTTGTTGTCCAACACGTCGCGGATACGGGCTTTATAGGTTTCCAACTTTTGCGGTGTCATCATGCGACGCTCGTCATCTAACACCACGCCACCGACATCGTCAGCAATACGCTGTGCCGATTGGAGCATTAGCTTAAAGTTCTGATTCGCGTCACCGAAAGAGGGCACCATCATGAACATCGACACACCCGGCGTTGAGAAATCGGACATCGAGTCGGGATCGAACGACCCCGGCTTAACCATGTTCGCCAAGCTGAAGAGTACCGGGCCACTGCCTGCCGGGCTGATGTGACGATGGAAAATACCCATCTCACCGAACTGGAAGCCCGATTGCAATACGCTTTGCAGCAAGACCTCGCCACCGATGATACCGCCTTGATGTGCCGCAACGTGCAGCACCAGTACCGTTTCTTTCGGTTTAGCCGGTTCAGCAGTTGCCGGTTGCACAGGTTCATCAACCTTGGGTTCCGATTCTGCTTGCGGAGCCGAATCCCGTTGCTGAAACGCAGGTTCATCACTCGCTGGCACTGCCGAGACATCGTCAATGCGCGGCTCATGACGCGGCGCTGCGGGCTGCGGCTGCTCGCGCTCGTCTTCCTCCGCTTGCGCGTAGTTGTCCAACAGAACGTCATCGTAGTCCGGGCGCTGAGACAGCGGCGGCGGCTGATGGGCGGCCGGTTGCACGGCTCGCGGTTGCGGCTCAGCCACAGGTGCAGGCTTTGGCGCAACCACGGGTTCTTCGCGAGCGGCATCGAGATGACCCAGCGACGGATCATCATCAGAATGGGAAGCGCGTACACGCACCTCCCCTATGCCGTCATCGAGATCGTCGATCGGGGTTGATTCACGTTCCATTTTGGAACGTTTGGCTGGGCGATCGCGGAAAAGCGAAGAGCGTTCTTTACGACTGGTCCAAAGACCATGTAATAACAACGCTATTATGGCGATCGCGCCAACAACGATTAATATCAGACGCAAATCCTGCATCATTGCTATCTCTGTTGTTCCAATACATTGCCACCGCGGCAAACATTCACTCTTTAACTCTATTTGCCCGCGCAGACAAGTGCAAGTCCGTGCTGTACTTTATGCCAATAAAGATGATTATACTGCCTTTTTTTGCTGTTTTTTCAGCCAACAGCACACTAGCCAGCAGAAAACCATCCCGATATGATACCGATGCCTGTTCTGACAAAGAGATAAATCAAGATATGTCCTATTCGCAGCAATCTTCTCAATCCGCCAGCGGCGTGCATTATTTTGCCGAAGGATGGCGGCTGATTTTACGCCCAGGAATTAAACGTTATGTGGTACTTCCCTTGCTGGTCAACATCATCTTGATGGGTTCGGCTTTCTGGTGGCTTTTTGGCAAACTCGGTGACTGGATACCGCAAATGATGGGACATGTTCCGGACTGGTTGCAGTGGCTCAGTTATATCTTATGGCCGATTACGGTAATTTCTGTGGTGCTGGTGGCTGGCTATTTATTCAGCACCATCACGAATTTGATCGCGGCACCGTTTTGCGGACTCTTGGCTGAGCAGCTCGAAGGCAGCCTGACGGGTAAATCGCTGCCGGACACCGGCATTTTCGGCATGGTAAAAGATGTGCCGCGAATTATGGCACGTGAATGGCGCAAGCTGACCTATTACCTGCCACGCGCCCTAGTGCTGTTGCTGTTGTATTTCGTACCGGGCATCGGACAGACGGTGGCTCCCGTGCTGTGGTTCCTTTTTAGCGCTTGGATGTTAGCCATTCAATATTGTGACTATCCCTTCGATAACCACAAGGTCAGTTTTGCCGATATGCGGCGCGCCCTGCGCCAGAATAAAACCCACAATTTACAGTTTGGCGCGCTGGTCAGTCTGTTCACGATGATTCCGCTCCTTAACCTGGTGATCCTGCCGGTAGCGGTGTGCGGCGCCACCGCCATGTGGGTCGATCGTTATCGCGGCCAGTTTGTTCCGCGCTGATTGCCATTTTGCTCAACAGGGCGTGCTTGTACATGCTTGTACGCCCTTGTTATTGTGCTTAAAACATATTTCCTAATAACATATAGATATACCAATTCTTTACTTCCCTACCGAAGCCGTTAGCGTATGCTTTCAACGTTCCCAAAATTTTCATAGAGTTAAAGGACGGGCTATGAGCAAGATATATGAAGACAACTCATTAACAATCGGCCATACGCCGCTGGTTCGTCTGAACCGAATCGGCAACGGACGTATTCTCGCCAAGGTTGAATCACGCAACCCGAGCTTCAGCGTCAAATGCCGTATCGGTGCCAATATGATTTGGGATGCAGAAAAACGTGGCATTCTCACCGCAGGCAAAGAACTGGTTGAACCCACCAGCGGGAATACGGGGATTGCCTTGGCCTTTGTCGCCGCGGCACGCGGTTATAAGCTAACGCTGACCATGCCAGAAACGATGAGTATTGAACGCCGTAGGTTGCTGAAAGCGCTTGGCGCTAATTTGGTACTGACCGAAGGTGCCAAAGGCATGAAAGGCGCCATCACCAAAGCGGAAGAGATCGTCGCCAGCGATCCCAATCGCTACATTATTCTGCAACAGTTCAGCAATCCGGCGAACCCGGATATCCACGAAAAAACCACCGGCCCAGAAATCTGGGAAGATACCGATGGCGAAGTTGACGTGTTTATTGCGGGCGTCGGTACTGGTGGAACGCTCACCGGTGTGAGCCGCTATATCAAGAAAACCAAAGGGAAAGCGATTCTGAGCGTGGCGGTTGAACCGGCTGACTCCCCGGTTATCAGCCAAGCATTGGCCGGTGAAGAGCTAAAGCCCGGCCCCCATAAAATTCAAGGTATCGGCGCTGGCTTTATTCCAGGTAACTTGGATCTGGATCTGATTGACCGCGTCATCCCGATCACCAACGATGAAGCGATTAACATGGCACGGCGTCTGATGGATGAAGAAGGCATTCTGGCGGGTATTTCATCCGGTGCGGCAGTAGAGGCCGCGGTGAAATTGTCGCAAGAACCTGGCTTTACGGATAAAACAATTGTGGTTATTCTCCCGTCCTCGGGTGAACGCTATTTGAGTACTGCACTGTTTGCAGATTTGTTCACAGAGCAAGAACTGCAAAGCTGATCCCTACAGTGCACAAAAAGCTAAAAAAGCACCTTGCGGGGTGCTTTTTTGTGGGCTAGATCAAAGTTTCTTCCTGTGAATGATTGATTTTCTCCGCAGGCTTTAGTATTTAACCGGTCAATTATTTCGATGCGTGAAATTAATCACCTCCTAGCCCTTGTTTGAGCTGAATCGATTTACTCATTTGTCGCTGAGGCGTAAAACACGGCATAATGGGGGTTGATTGAAACGACACCAACTAGCCCATTTTTTTTGATCTGAAAGGGCTAAAACGTCGTTTTCTGTTGCATCAACGCTCGCCCCTGTACCATAGTCAGGCGCTAACCAGATAAGCTAAAGTGTCGCCGGTAGGCTAAACTTTAGCTCCACAACATTAATCCAATAAGTTGGGGAAACATCAATGTTCCAGCAAGAAGTTACTATTACCGCTCCGAATGGTCTGCACACTCGCCCTGCTGCTCAGTTTGTTAAAGAAGCCAAAGGCTTCGCGTCTGAAATCACCGTGACTTCCAACGGCAAAAGCGCTAGCGCTAAGAGCCTGTTTAAGCTGCAAACTCTGGGTCTGACCCAAGGGACCGTAGTAACTATTTCTGCTGAAGGTGAAGACGAGCAGAAAGCCGTTGAGCACTTGGTTAAACTGATGGCAGAGCTTGAGTAATCGGCCCGTCTTTTTAGTTAACACCAGTCAAGAGTAAGGTAGGGTTATGATTTCAGGCATTTTAGTATCACCGGGTATCGCTTTTGGTAAGGCTCTCCTACTGAAAGAAGATGAAATTGTCATCAACCGGAAGAAAATCTCTGCAGACCTTGTAGAGCAGGAAGTCTCACGTTTTCTTGAAGGCCGCGCCAAGGCGTCTGCCCAATTGGAAACGATCAAAACCAAAGCTGGCGAAACCTTCGGTGAAGAGAAAGAAGCTATCTTCGAAGGCCACATCATGCTGCTGGAAGACGAAGAGCTTGAGCAGGAAATCATAGCCCTCATCAAAGACGATCTGTTATCAGCAGATGCTGCTGCCTATACCGTGATCGAAGGCCAGGCAAAAGCGTTAGAAGAACTGGACGACGAATACCTGAAAGAGCGTGCGGCTGACGTTCGTGATATCGGTAAACGCCTGCTACAAAATATTTTAGGTCTTGCCATCGTCGATTTGGGTTCGATCCAAGACGAGGTAATTCTGGTTGCCAGCGATTTGACGCCGTCTGAAACCGCACAGTTGAACTTGGATAAAGTGCTGGGCTTCATCACCGATCTCGGCGGTCGTACCTCACACACCTCTATTATGGCGCGTTCGCTGGAGCTGCCTGCCATCGTCGGCACCTCCGACGTCACCAAGCAGGTCAAAAACGACGATTATCTGATTCTGGATGCGGTTAACAATAAAATCTACGTTAACCCTACCGCTGACGTTATTGATCAACTGAAAGCGGCGCAAAACCAGTATGTGACTGAGAAAAACGATCTGGCCAAGCTGAAAGATCTGCCTGCAATCACGCTGGACGGTCATCAGGTTGAAGTCTGTGCCAACATCGGTACCGTGCGCGATGTCGCCGGTGCAGAACGCAATGGCGCAGAAGGTGTTGGCCTGTATCGTACCGAATTCCTGTTCATGGACCGCGACTCACTGCCAACCGAAGACGAGCAGTTCCAGGCTTATAAAGCCGTTGCGGAAGCCATGGGCTCGCAAGCCGTTATCGTCCGCACCATGGACATCGGCGGCGACAAAGACCTGCCGTACATGAACTTGCCGAAAGAAGAGAACCCGTTCCTCGGCTGGCGCGCTATCCGTATCGCTATGGATCGCCGTGAGATTCTGCACGCTCAGCTGCGCGCTATCCTACGCGCCTCTGCCTTCGGTAAATTGCGTATCATGTTCCCGATGATTATTTCGGTTGAAGAAGTACGCGATCTGAAAGGCGAGCTTGAGACGTTAAAAGCGCAGCTACGCGAAGAAGGCAAGGCATTCGACGAAAAAATTGAAGTGGGCGTGATGGTGGAAACACCGGCTGCGGCAGTGATCGCTCACCATCTGGCAAAAGAAGTCGACTTCTTTAGTATTGGGACAAACGATCTAACCCAGTATACTCTGGCAGTAGATCGCGGCAACGAGCTGATTTCTCATCTCTACAACCCGATGTCCCCATCAGTACTTGGCCTGATCAAACAGGTTATTGATGCATCTCACGCGGAAGGCAAGTGGACCGGCATGTGCGGCGAGCTGGCTGGCGATGAACGTGCTACACTGTTGTTATTGGGCATGGGGCTGGATGAGTTCAGCATGAGTGCGATTTCAATCCCGCGCATCAAGAAAATTATTCGTAATACCAATTTCGAAGATGTGAAGGCGTTGGCAGCGCAAGCCTTGGCACAGCCAACGGCACAAGACCTGATGAACTGCGTTAATAAGTTCATCGAAGAGAAAACACTCTGCTAAACTTCCACGACACTGGAAGGCCGCCCAATTTAATGCTTAGGAGAAGATCATGGGTTTGTTCGATAAATTGAAATCTCTGGTTTCTGATGACAAGAAAGACACGGGCACTATTGAGATCGTCGCCCCACTTTCTGGCGAAATCGTCAATATCGAAGACGTACCTGATGTCGTGTTCGCTGAAAAGATCGTGGGTGATGGTATTGCTATCAAACCTGCGGGTAACAAAATGGTTGCTCCGGTTGACGGCACTATCGGTAAAATCTTTGAAACCAACCATGCTTTCTCTATCGAATCAGACAGCGGCATTGAGCTGTTTGTCCACTTCGGTATTGATACCGTTGAACTGAAAGGCGAAGGCTTCAAACGCATCGCTGAAGAAGGCCAACGCGTCAAGAAAGGTGATGTGGTTATCGAGTTCAATCTCGCATTGCTGGAAGAGAAAGCCAAGTCTACCCTGACGCCGGTAGTTATCTCCAACATGGATGAGATCAAAGAGCTGATCAAACTGTCCGGTAGCGTCACCGTGGGTGAAACACCGATCATTCGCATCAAGAAGTAATCGCGAATGCATTAAAAACGGCGCCAAGTAGGCGCCGTTTTTATTATTGATACTGCCTAAGCGCTTTGCCAACCACCGTTAATCAACCAATGCGCACACGCCTCACCCAGCTCCTGCTGTGCTTTCCGCTCATAGTTTGCACAATCCTGCGCTGATAAGACTTCGCTCCAGCGGTTATTAACCCCTTTGTTGATAAAAGTATTCCCACCGCCATGCCACAAACGGCCATTTAATGGTGCCACCTTTTCCCCGTTCTGTTTCATCCAGTCAAACGAGCAATGCTGCACAATGTCATGCCAGCGCTCATCTTGAATGGGAATATCTAAAAAATGAGCGACTCGTCTGATAGCACCCGGCGTATCTTGCTTAAGATCGTTAAAATGTAACAGCAGCAAATTCGGTAGCTGACGAATTTCCCACCAACTTTTGATATTCTGCCAAAACTCCGCCCCATCTTGGCTTAACCACTGTTGCCAATATTGCCTGATATCTGCTGCCACTCTAGGAGGCGCTTTGGCAACCTGACCTGGCGCATTATCCAGCATTTCATAACACTCTTTGGTTAGGTGCATTTCGTGATGGTGCCAACTCCAGGCACAATCACGGCCGTCACGCGCCACATAGATATATTTTGCCTTTGGCGAATACACCAATGCATCAACCGGAAGGTGCGTTTTTATTATCCTCCGGTGTTGCTGTTGCTCATAGCGCTCAAGCAGAATCTGTCGGCTCGGAAAACGTAAATCCAGCCAAGGCGAAATATCGCCAACCGCAACGTTTTCATCGCCATTAAACACCAGTTGAGCGACAATTTGTTGTGTCCATGTGGTACCCGCTTTAGGTGACGAGGCAACGATGATGTCATCATCACGAAAAACAAACTCATTCCAAATCGTTGAATCGGAAAGATAACACTGCTGTTCGCGCCGTTTAACAGGCCAAATCGTTGGGTTCATGTTGACTCCGCCACGCTGTGATGAGATAGAAATCCAAATAAATATCCTCCGGCATAGCCGGAGGTTTTTCATATGCGCCTATAAGGCTCTGTTACCAGCCGCGCCCTAACAGGCGCATAGCAATCTGAC